>JBFRWG010000147.1:0-14565 GCA_051439445.1 Crocosphaera sp. | reverse complement strand
CGTCATCGACATACTACGAAAAATTGTGTGGCACACACAAACATGTTCTGTGTATTTTATTCAGTGGTCGGTTATCAGCCTGCGCCCATGTAACGAAGTCCGCCGGATGAATCCCGACATTTTGGTAAATTTAGGTGTCTCTTACCCAGAAACCATTATCATAACGGTATGTTCTTTTGAAAATTAGGAAAGTTATCGATTCCTATTCTTTGAGTTGATTATATTTTCAGTGGAGCAGGCTCTAAAATAACGTGAGTGAGGGTTTCGGAGTTCGGAGTTGGAACATTTTTAACGAAAGAATTGGGGTTTCTAGTTAACGATGGGACTCTTAAACCATCGATTTTATGTTCTGTCCAACTCACGTTAAAATACGATATTTAATTTGTAGGGGTGGCCATTAACCCCTACACAACCACACAAATGGCTAAATTTTAGACAATTGGTGTTATAGTTCTCTGACAACAGGTTGATTATCAATAATTTCCCCAACTAACACCACATCGGTAACACCAACAAATAAACCATTTTCTAAAACACCAGGAATATTATTAATGGTTTTCTCCAAATTAACAGGATCATCAATGCTGTCAAATTTAACATCTATCACCAAATTACCTTGATCCGTGACCACAGGGCCAGCTTTTTTTACTCCCATTCGTAACTCTGGTTTCCCTCCTAATTTTTCTAACTTACGCATCACAGGAACAACCGCTTTGGGAATCACTTCAACGGGCAATAAGAAAGTTGAGCCTAACTTATCCACCAATTTACCGCCATCAACCACTACAATAAACTCTTCTGCTAAACTATCAACAATTTTCTCTTGGGTATGTGCGGCCCCACCCCCTTTGATGAGATTTTTCTGGGGATCAACCTCGTCGGCCCCATCGATCGCCACATCAATACGATCCACAACATCTAGGGTACTTAAGGGGATATTATACTTTCTGGCTAAAACTTCTGCTTGAAAAGAGGTGGTAACCCCCACAATATTTTTTAAATCTCCCGATTGTAATCGTTCACCAATATACTGTATAGCGTAGGCAGTGGTTGAACCGGTACCTAACCCGACAATAGAATCTGATTTAACACGGGCGGCGGCTGCTTTACCCACCTCTTGCTTCATCATCACAACCGGATCGGACATGGATAATCTCCTTAATAACAAATGGTTTGGTATTATTTTATACAGTTTTTGTAATTAAAAATAGGGGATCACCTAGCTTTCAATTGATTATCTCCAGCTACTAATCGATCCCTTATTTCTTGTCTTTCCCTTAATTATTAGCAGCAGCCAGCATTTCCTTGATCTCAGCTAACTTATCTGCCCAACGGGGATCGGGTTGAAAGCTTTCATTTCCAGAACTGCTAGTTGAGGCAGCCGAACGGTTAGCCCGTTTTTTACCACCACCTTTTTTAGACTTAGTGGGTGCGGGTTTACTTTGTGCCGGACCCCCTTCTTCTGAGTTCTCTTTCCCTTTGGAACGGGGTAATGCTTTCTCAATTTTAAGCTCACTTTCCATAAAGGACTGGCCATTGTATTTTTCGATAAATTCGTCAGCTTTTTCATCGTCAGGAACCGTAACGAAAGCAAAGCCTCGACATTTACCTGTCTTACGCTCTTTAATCACCTTAATCGATACGATTTCTCCGCCATCGGCAAATAATTCTTCTAAGGTTTGGCGTTCGAGATTGTCTTTAGGTAAATTACCTACATATAAGCGAATAGGCATTTAAGAGATACCTCCAGTAGTTGAGTTGATAAAAAACTTGCTTGACTCCCAAAAGGGGAGTTGTCTTGGTTGATAGGTTGAGTGCGGTAGAGACATGACTGTACCAGAACTCCCTACGCAACAATTGAGGCTTGTCAGCCTCTTTTTGGCTTGTGCCATCAAAATCAATTTTCTCTTAACGATACTAAGATCACGGAATTGAATCATTGAGACCTGGCTTTTTCCGATTCGGCTGATGGAAAAAGATTGAATGGATAACGCCCTTTTAGATTATTACAGATTGTATCGAGGATTCGTCAAATAATTTTCTAAAAAATCATAAATCGTCTTTCATGATTCTAGGCTATCTGCTTCCTCAATAGCAAGTCTTATTGTTAGCTTTTCAGTATATTATTACCACTTTTGTTCACTTTAAACAACTTTTTTTACAAAGACTTGCTAAAAATATTATTATGTGCATGGTTAACTCTTCCATTTGGGTAACCTAAACATGAAGAGGAAACTTTTGTCACCCGTCATTAGTCTCCATCGTTAAAACACAAGGTAGACAAGCTGTCAATTTTTTGTTACATTGCTTAATAATTAACGGCAAGGTTACAAAGCGAGTAACTTTTGAGCTACCTGAAAATCCTACTAATAAGAGCTAAGGAGTCATTATGGAACATACCCCATCCAGTCTCACTTTAGAGCAACAATTTGAAATGAAACGTATCCGCGACGCAGCCGCAAACATGAGTCGAGAGCAAGCATTAGAATTACTAATACAAGCATCACGACTGTTAATGGTAAAAACCAATGTGGTTCGTAGTTTAGCGAAGTAGTCATCTGATTTTCCCTTTAACTATCCTTATCAAATATTGAATTAACTTATGGAGGTCATTATGGACGCAAATGTTTTTGAATTATCCATCGAACAACAATTTAAGCTTCAATGTTTACATCAAGAGTTCCAAGATTTAGAAAGGGAGGAAGTAATTGACTATTTGCTCGATACCATGCAGCAAATTATGGCTAGGGATAATCTTATCAAAGATTTGATGAAAAACTCTTTATTCTAGTCTCCTTGGATAAGATGCTCTCCATCTCATGTCAAGCTTCTCTGGAGTCCTAGGTTAATGATGAAGAGGGACAAGGGGTGTTGGGAGATCCTTGTTGAATAGAAGCATCAAACTATGTTAGTTTTTTCTCTGCCAAACTCGAAACATAAACCCTAAACAAACCAAAATATAACCCGATGTCAGTAAACCGTTGAGATAGAGTAATCGTAACGTCAGCGTTTCAGACGTTTGTAAAGAACTCAACCACAGTAAGCTATAGGCGATGAACCAGATCAGAGTTAGTCGAATCGAAAACCGACTAACTGATAAGACTTGGCGACTTCCCTGACGACGATACAAAGTCCACAATGCTGGAACAAAACCAACAACGGGGATAAGATTCGTAATCTTTTGTAACTTTTCTAGTTTTTGCTCTTGAAATGGGTCATGATCAACATTATTCATAGCGTTACCACTCGTTTCAGATGGAAACAGCCCTCAATCGTGATCTCAGCGCCATCATCCTCGCCGGTGGTCAAAGTACCCGTATGGGAGAAGATAAAGCACTATTAAAGATTCAAGGGGTTCCTTTGTTAGAACGTACGGCCATCTTCACACAAGCATACGTCAAAGAAACTTATATTGTCACCCCTTGGATAGACCGTTATTCTGGGATTGTCCCCCCCAACTGTCACTTATTGCAGGAAAAATGTCAATCTGGGGTTACTGAGGGTCCGCTTGTTGGCTTTGCTCAAGGGCTACCTCATGTTACAACAGAATGGCTTTTATTGTTAGCTTGCGATTTACCTAACTTAACAAATCTTGCCCTAGAAGAATGCTTACAACAGTTAGAGTCTGTTTCTGAGGAAGCGATCGCCTGTTTACCTCGTCATCAAAAAGGGTGGGAACCTTTATGCGGATTTTATCGCACTTCGAGTTTAAGGGACTTAGAAAGCTTTATTGAGGGAGGAGGGCGAGCCTTTCAAAGATGGTTACAATTGCATTATGTCGAAGAACTTTTTCTCAGCGATCGCTCCGTTCTCTTTAATTGTAATACTCCTAAGGATTTAAGTAAAATATCGAACTAGAAACATGATTGTTGTTGATAACTATTTCATAGCACTTAACAAAGCAGAAAGTGCATGATTTTCATGAGAATTAATTTCTTGATCTAACCATGCTATCTTAACAGCAATAGGAAACGCACTCGCAGCCACATCAGGATCAAGTTTTTCCAATAAATCTTTAGATTGAGGAACTTTCATTGCTGACTGAATCCCTCTTAAAATAGAAGTGTCAAGATTTAAAGGTATTAATTGACTTTCTACTGCTGTCCAAGTGATATGATTATCTGGATCACTAATCTGGATTAAATAAGCCAATAATCTCGCAATTTGTAGCTGATGTGATTCATCAATATAGTCTGAAGCATTGAGGTCATTATTATCACTGCGATGAGGCGATCGCAGATTATCTAAAATGCAATTCCAATCTTGTTCATCACAAGAATCAGGTTTTCCCACCTTCAAAGCTAGATGAATGCGATCGCTCTCAGGTGATAAGTGAGTCACTTGAGCATCAACCCCAAGATAACCTAACCAACGAGCAATGGTTTCCACTAAAGTTATCTGAGTGGTTTGGGAGTTAGCTAAAAGACGAACTTGTGTGTTAACTAGAGGACGCACAATTTGTGAGAGCATGGGACCCAATGGCAAGATGTTTGATCGTTTTCCATTTTAAGACTCAAATTCTCAACTAACTGGTCATTTTGATACTTTTTTAACAGTCAAATCTAAACATTATCTTAGCGGTTAAAATAGGAAAACCCCTGATGATGTTGAAGTGGTTACTTCCGGATAAGTAAACTCACTCTCATTAGGGGTATGTAGGGATTTTTAGTGACAAGAGCATTCCCTACTGTGAGGTAGGAAACCTCCTGATAAAATAGAAGTAAACGAATTGTTGAGAGTTCCCCGACGTTGAATGGATAAAAGATAAATGAGAAAATTAATCGTTGCTACCAGTAATCCTGGAAAATTAAACGAAATGCAAGAATATTTAACAGGATTAAACTGGGAATTACACTTAAAACCTCCCGAAATTGACATCGAAGAAACTGGCAAAACATTTCTTGAAAATGCCATTTTAAAAGCCTCTCAAGTAGCCAAAGCATTAGGAGAATGGGCGATCGCCGATGATTCTGGATTAGTGGTCTCGGCCCTAAATGGTGCGCCTGGCCTTTATTCTGCTCGATATGGTAAGAGTGATCAAGCTAGAATTGAAAGAGTCTTAAAAGAATTAGAAAATAAAAATAACAGACAAGCGCAATTTGTTTGTGCTATTGCTTTAGCCAAACCAGATGGTTCGATCGCCCTAGAAACCGAAGGTATTTGTCAAGGGGAAATTTTAAAACAACCCCAAGGAAATCAAGGATTTGGCTATGATCCTATTTTTTATGTTCCTCAATATCAACAAACCTTTGCCCAAATGACTCCAGAACTCAAACGAGATATTTCTCATCGAGGTCAAGCGTTTGCCCTACTGTTACCCCAGTTCAATAAGATTTGAGACTTGAGGGAAGGTTCTAGAGATGGGGAGAGGTGGGCAAATGTAGAATATAGAATTGGCGAATAGAGTTGTTTCTTAATTCTTAATTCCCCCCTTCCCTATCCGAATCAAAAATGATTAAGCCTTGATTCTCTCATAAACTTCCACATATTCTTCCACAGGATTCTTCCAAGAGTAGTCACAACGCATTCCTTGAATGGCTAACTGGTTAAATGCCTCGCGATCGGTGTACCATAACTCTAAAGCACGGTGCATGGCCGATTCTAAAGCATCAGCATTGGTGTGATAAAAGACAAAGCCATTGCGTTCTTCAGGAAGATGGTCTTCATCGTAGTCCATATCAAACACCGTATTAACCAAACCACCAACCCCACGGACAATAGGAACCGTTCCATATTTTAGGGAAATCATTTGGGTTAAGCCACAAGGTTCATAGTTACTAGGAACTACCATCATATCCGCACCCGCATAAATAAGGTGAGATAACTCTTCATTAAACGCAAGTTCTAGATGAACATCGGGATGATCGTTTAAATGATTTTTTTCACGCCAAAACTTATCATTGATTGCTGCATTGGTCGCTGATCCCAGCAAAACAAATTGTGCGCTACGTCTGAGAGCATAATATAAAGCATGGTGAACTAAATCAACCCCTTTTTGATCATCAAGGCGGCCAATATAAGCAATGATGGGTCGATCTTTTTCTTCTAACAATAATCTTTCTCGTAACCCTTTTTTGTTATAGGCTTTTAATTCAAAATCATCTGGACCATAAGGCATAGAAATATATTCATCAACTTCAGGGTTCCAGACATTGTAGTCCAAGCCATTGAGAATACCTTTAAATTTATCTTGATGAACGTTGAGGGTATGATTTAAACCATAACCTTCATTATGAAAACGGGCTTCAAAGGCGTGGTGAGGGGAAACAGTATTAACCGCATTAGAATAAACAATACCCCCTTTCATAAAGTTAATATGATTGGGAATGCTGTTATCTTTCAGGCGATCAGGACTCAGATAATAACTGTCATTATCTAACTGAACTGCACGTAAAATATCAACACCACCCCCTCCTTGATGTTTAAAGTTATGAATAGTGTAACAGACCCGTTGACTATCCATACCCCGATGTTTATATTGCTCAAATAGCATCACGGGAAGCAGTCCCGTTTGCCAGTCATGACAGTGAATAATCTCAGGGCGTTTGTTACTAATACACATATATTCTAAAACGGCTCTGCTAAAGAAGGCAAAGCGGAAGTTATCATTATGATCCCCGTAATATTTTCCTCGATTGAAGAAATTATCATTAGAATGAGGCTCAATAAAGAAGCAATTCACTCCATGTACTTTTCCACTAAATACAGTGCAATGGATTGAGCCACCTCCCCAAGGTACCCATAAATCATTATAATCTTCATGAAGTCCCCAAATATGGTCGTAGCGCATACAATCATACTTAGGAAGAATGACATCAACAATGTGACCTTGGTTGGCGAGTTCGCGACTCAGCCCGAAAACCACATCACCTAAACCTCCCGCTTTGATAACAGGAGCACATTCTGAGGCTACTTGGACAATATACATAGTGGCTTCTTACTTTGATCCCTCTCAATTTATATCAGCTATTGTATCAATTCTTAATATGCTACAGGCAATGTGTCAACTCTCTTTAAGAGAAGTAATCCACAATCTTGCCAATGTTGCAAGTGTGATTAAGAAATTCTAACCTCAATCATACCTGAGTTTGATCTTAGAAATTTATGAATCTCCTTACTAGAAGTAATATCAAATCCGCTTAATCAGTAAACGTTAAAATTGCTATTGTCAATCTATCTTCGTCTACCTCCTGGAGCCTCCTGGAGATCCCCCTGCTTACCTCATCCTAACGTATGGTATTCAACAGGATTTCATATAAGGAGAGCGTCCATACGCAAAAACTTAGGGAGCAAGATTTAATGCTCCCTACTCAATTTTGAAATCTTTGTTCTATTTCAAGCTGCTTTAATCACTTGCTCTAAGGCTTCCCAGCGAAAATAGCGTTCTCCCCCCAATTCTACCACTACCTTGATACGAGGTTCTTGTTGAGGGAGACTGACTAAGTATTCTAGCTCGGCCTTAGACAAAACATAGCCTTCCAAGATCCATAAAACGAGTCCTTTGGAGTTCGAGGGTAAACTTTCGAGTTGATAGGCAGCAATAGGAGGAACAAAATAAACAGGACCCACCGCAGCATCCTGACCAATATTTTTCTTGCCTAAATGGGCTGGACGAACCCCATGAACTCCCATCAAATAGGCTCCTATATCCCCTAAACCTCTAGCGGTTAAAGAAAGGCTATCATAACCGTTAGTACGTAATCGTCTTTGATAGCGTCCTTCATAACCTCCCTCTAAAGGAACATACACCCCTAAAGCTCCTGAGGTTTCTAATGCGCGGACAAATCCCTTCCCGGTGGTAAGCAGTGCCATGTGATTAATACAGAAATTACGTCTAAAAATTCTCCTTTCGATTATAAGAGAAGGACGAGTGATCAACGGAAAACTTAAGATTAATCATCATTAGAGAGTTCAAACAGATAACCTCGTCCCCGAACCGTTTTAATGATTTCCCCTTGAAGATCATCTATTTTCTTGCGAATTTGACCAATATGAACATCAACTTTGCGTTCTGCACCGACTTCATGATTATTTCCCCAAACTGCAGATATTAGGTCACTTCTTTCCCAGACTCGATTAGGATGGGTAGCTAAAAAGTACAACAATTCAAATTCTAAGCTAGTTAAAGGTAAAATTTGATCGTTGAGGGTGACTTCACAACGATTGGAATCAATGGTTAGTCTGCCAATGCTTAGGAAGTTATCGGGGGTATTAAAGTTTATTTCCCCAATCGTACGACGTTTAAGAAGGGCTGCAATTTTAGCTTTAAGAATTTCTAAATTAAAGGGTTTAGTTAAGTAATCATCAGCCCCTTGTTCAAATCCTTCTAAAACATAGTTAGTATCCGTCATACAAGTTAACATTAAGACTAAGGTTCCGGTTTGACGAATTTCTTTACAAAGACTAAAGCCGCTCTCATCCGGTAAGTTAACGTCTAAAATCACTAAATCTGGGTTAAGCTTTTGGAAAAGCTGACGAGCCGTTCTAACATCACCGGCTGACTCGATTTGATAGTTATTATAACTAAAAAATCGAGAGATTAGTTGGCAAATGGCTGGATCGTCATCGACGATTAAAATTTTAGGTTGAGGAGAATTGAGTACCATAGATGCTTGTAAATTAGGGATGTTAACAGTCATAACGACCAAGGTTAAGGCAGAGAACAACAGAAACTTATATGATTAAAACTGCCCCAGAAATTGAGGGTATAGATGGATTGATTACAATAATGAGGATATATTTTTAATATAACTGTGAGGTAAAAATGTTTTTTATGATGTTTAATTTGGGTCAATGACTTTAGTACCAGATACTTTTTGGGAATCTCAACAGAAAACGCCACTCATTAATGTTTTAACGACCTTAAAACAACAATCAGATTCAGCTTTTTACGCCCCTGGCCATAAGCGAGGACAAGGCATTAACCCAAATTTAGCGTCCTTGCTAGGAAAAACGGTCTTTCAAGGGGATTTCCCTGAATTGCCCCAGTTAGGTAATTTATTTTCTCCTGATGCAGCCATCGAGGAGGCTCAATGTCTAGCAGCAGAAACCTTTGGGGCGGATCAGACTTGGTTTTTAGTCAATGGCTCAACCTGTGGCATCATTGCAGCTATTATGGCAACTTGTGGCCCTGGAGATAGAATTATTATACCCCGTAATGCCCATCAATCTGTCATTACGGGTTTAATTCTCTCTGGAGCAATCCCCATTTTTCTTAATCCTGAATACGATCCCAGTTGGGATCTTCCTTTGAGCATCACGCCAGAGGCTCTAGAAAGGGCATTAAAGGACAATTCTGATGTTAAAGCCGTTTTAGTGGTTTATCCCACCTATCACGGAGTATGTGGGGATATTCACGCTATAGCTACTATTACCCATCGTTATCATCTTCCCCTATTGGTGGATGAGGCGCATGGGGCCCATTTTGCCTTTCACGGGGTTTTACCTCCTTCGGCTTTGTCTATGGGGGCGGATTTAACCATACAATCGACTCATAAGGTCCTCGGAGCTATGACTCAGGCTTCTATGTTACATCTACAAGGGACAAGGATCGATCCTCAAAGAGTTAGTCAAGCTTTACAATTCTTTCAATCTACTAGTCCTAGTTATATTTTATTAGCGTCTTTAGATGGAGCTAGGCAACAAATGGCTTTACAAGGATTAGAATTATTAGATAGAACCATAGCGTTATCAAGTCTTGCCATCAATAAAATTAGTGCGATTGAAAATGTATCGGTTTTAAAATTGCCAGAAAAACGGCCAGGATTTCATCATTTAGATATAACCAGATTAACAGTTAATGTTACTGATTTGGGGATAACTGGCTTAGAAATTGATGAAATCTTGTCTCAAAAGCTTAGGGTCACGGCTGAGTTACCTATGCTATCTCATTTAGCTTTTATTATTTCTATTGGCAATACTCAACAGGATATTGAAACTTTAATTGAAGCTTTTATCAATATTAAAAATTATATCTCTTCATCCGCTAGTTTCCCAACCATTTCACCGCCTAATCTCCTCACCCCTTCACTCCTTCAAATCTCTCCCCGTGATGCTTTTTTTGCACCCAAAAAAACAGTTAAAATCGAGAGTAGTATTGGTGAAATTAGTGGAGAATTAATCTCCCCCTATCCTCCAGGAATTCCTGTCTTAATGCCAGGAGAAATTATTACCCATGAAGCCATTAATTATCTTACAAAAATAAAAAAATTAGGAGGCATGATTACTGGCTGTAGTGATACAAATTTCAAAAACATTCAAGTCATTAGAATTTAGAATTAATTGTTTCTGCTCATTCTCCATTCTTAATTCCCCATTTTCCTTTTTTAACGATTTTTAGACTTATAAAAAGGTTTTTTAACAACTTTTGCGGAATGCAGTTTGCCTCTAATTTCTATTTCAAGTTTTGTCCCCCTTTTACTTAATTCTCTGGGGACATAAGCCAAGGCGATCGCCTTTCCTAGGGTGGGGCTTAAAGTTCCACTGGTTACTTCTCCCACTATTTTGCCCTCAGAGATGACAGAATACCCATGACGGGCAATATATCGTCCTTCCATTTCTAAGCCCACTAAACGCCGTTTTACCCCTTGTTGAGCTTGTTTTTTGAGAACCTCTCCCCCGATAAATTCCCCTTTCTTCTCTAAATGGACTAACCATTTTAATCCTGCTTCTAAAGGGGTGGTTTGCTCATCGATATCTTGACCATATAAACACATCGCTGCTTCCAAACGCAGGGTATCTCTCGCTCCTAACCCGCAAGGGGTGACCCCAACTTCTATCAGCGATCGCCATAATTCTTTTCCCCCTTCAGGAGTTATCATTATTTCAAAACCGTCTTCTCCTGTGTATCCCGTCCGAGCTACAAAAGCAGGATATCCTAGTATCTGAGTCTCCAGATGTCCAAAAAAGGAAAGATTGCTCACATCAGTCTCTATCAAAGGCTGTAATTTTTCTAGGGTTTGGGGCCCTTGAACCGCTAATAAGACTCTATCTTCAGATAAATCGCTAAAATTAATTTGATTGACATCGATATGGGAGATAATCCAATTTTTGTCTTTTTCTTTTGTTCCTGCATTAACAATGATTATGGCTTTTTCGGCTCCTTGGGAGTAGATAATAATATCGTCAATGATCCCTCCATCAGGGTTTAAAAGAACGGTATATTGAGCTTTACCTGGGACTAACTCTCCCAAGTCTGAAGGAACAAGAGACTGTAAGGAAGGGAGAATATCTTTTCCTTCTAACAAAAATTTGCCCATGTGAGAAATATCAAACATTCCCAGATGATTTCTCACCGCTTTGTGTTCTACTTTGAGTCCACTAAATTGTACAGGCATTTCCCAGCCAGAAAACTCGGTCATTTTAGCCTTTTCTTGAATAATCAAGTCATACAGAGGCGTACGCAAAAGTGAATCGGAGGGGTTAGAATTGGCCACAGGTTTTCCTTGATCAATAGGGATCGTATTATATTCTAAATCCTATGAGTGATTTTTTTCAATTTGAACAAGAGTTTGTTGAGTCGTTAAATTGTATTCCCATGATTGTACGCTTCAAGTTGGATACTTGTGGTGTCAAGTTGAAACTTACCCACTGGAATCAGTTTACGCCTCAAGAAAAAGAAGTTTTAGTGACTATGAGTTGTCAAACTATTGAAGAAACAGAGTTATACCGAGATTTGTTGCAATCTTTAGTTGTTGAAAAAACAGGAACTCCTGCTAAAAGTTTAGCGATTGCTCATAATCCTCCTTGGTTAGAGATAGAAACTATTCCTGAGCAAGTTCAAAAAAAAGCAGCAGAATTTAATTGTGAAATAAATCTCTCACAGTGGCAAACTTTAACGCCTTTAAAACGATTTGCGTTAATTAAATTAAGTCGTCCTAGTCATGAAAATAGTAATTTTTATCCTGCATTGCAAGAGTTTGGCTTACAAGATATGGCTTGATTCTATACATCATCTATAATATATTTATGGTACATATTTTTAGGTTGGCGTTAAGAAGTACAACCAAACAAATAGATGTAAACGCCAACAAGAAGTTAGCTGGTTTTAGTTCCCTCAACCCAACCTACCAGATCAGCGATCGCACTATGTTTTCTTCTAGAAACTTCTGTATAAACTTTTCCAACTCTAGTAGTTGAAGCATCAAAATAACGATCAATTACTTCCTCTCCTGCTTCAATTTTTTTTTCAAGTTCATCGATTGAAATTTTGTTGATAAAGTTTTCTCTTCTGTTTGGTACTTTGACTATAAGTAATTAACTAAATATAGTCCCCTTCTTCATCATAGCGAATCTCATCGATAACAGACAATTTTATGGTACAATGAATTGTTAAGACCAAATCTATTTATATTATTAGGTCAATATGCCCGCTAGAGATATTTTCCATAATGCTGTGATTCATGCACTAGAAAGGGATGAATGGAAAATTACTCATGATCCCTATCTAATTTATTATGAATTAGGTAAGATGTATATAGATTTGGGGGCTGAAAAGGTGTTAGCTGCTGAAAAAGAGAACAAAAAAATAGCAGTTGAAATTAAAAGTTTTATTCAAACAGCAGCCGTTTCGGAATTTCATACTGCACTAGGTCAATTTATTAATTATCGTACTATCTTACAAGAATCAGAACCTGATCGAACTTTATATTTAGCTATTCCTGATGATACCTACAATTCTTTATTTCAAACACGATTTGTTCAAAAAATCATGAAAGATTATCAATTAAAGCTGATTATCTATAAACCAACTGAGGAGGTTATTAAGCAATGGATAAATTAGAAAAATATAGCTCTATTATACAAAAAATTTTGCAAGAGTATGCTCAGTTTAGCCAAGATAAAGATATTGAAACGGAATTAGTTTTTGATACCATTAGACACCATTATCAAATTGTTAATGTGGGTTGGAAAAATGAAAATTGGATTTATGGTTGTATTTTACATTTAGATATTAAAAATTATAAAATATGGATTCAACATAATGGAACAGAAATAGAAATAGGGGAAGAATTAGTTAAACAGGGTGTTCCTAAATCAGATATTGTTATTGGTTTCCACCCTCCTTTTAAGCGAAAATTTACGGAATATTCAGTTAATTAAGGAGTTAGGTTTGGTTTCGTTTCTCAACCCAACCTACAAGAAAGGGCGATCAAACTAATTATCTAGTGTGCGTTTTTTCCAGTAATTAGGTTTACGTTTTGCGTGTGCAACAGCAACAATCCAGATAAATCCTTCAAATTCTGTATAAAATATCTTATAAGGAAAACGACGTATAATATAATAACGTAAATTTTTGATGTTATAGGGTGAACCAATATTAGGATTAATCCTAATTTTGTCTAAAGCTTTTTCAAGTTCAGACAAAAAATCTAATCCTAATCCTTGTTTTTGTTTCTCATAGTAGCTAATAGCATGATCAAGCTCTTGTTTGGCTTTATCATGAATAATAATCGGTTTCATGAATATTTTTCTTTTAATTCTAATAATACCGTATCAAAAGATTCTCCTTTGGCTGTTACTTCATGAATTTCTGCTAATCTTTGAGTAAGTTCTTGATCCCATGCTTCTGTAATATTATCATCATTATCTTCATCAAGAGAATGGATTAAAAAATAAGCAATTTCAGCACGATCTTGTTTAGAAAGCTGAGATAATTCTTGTTTAAGTGTTTCTGCTGTTTTGGTCATGTTTATAATGATTAACAACTATTTACCCTTCATTATAGTCTAAACTATCTGTCTATAGGTTAGATTAAACAAAGTGCAACCCAACCTATAAATGTAAAAGACAACAATAAGTTATGTTGGGTTTCGTCTCTCAACCCAAGCTACAAGATCGGCGATCACTCTTTCTAAATAAATAGTTAAGATGTATTAATATTAATTGAGAATTAATCTAGTAAGCTATATACTCGGAGTCATGTCAAGTAGCAACACTGGTATTGAATGGACGGATAAAACATGGAATCCTTCGACTGGATGCACTAAAGTGAGTCCTGGTTGTCGTTATTGTTATGCTGAGGCTTTAACTCAGCGTTTTACGAACAGTTTTCCAGAAGGTTTTAAATTAACGCTTCATCCAAAAAGACTTGAGCAACCGAGACGCTGGCGTACTCCTAGCCGAATTTTTGTTAATTCAATGAGTGATCTTTTTCATGAAGATGTTCCTATCGGTTATCTGCAAGAGGTTTTTGCAGTGATGAAGGAAACGCCTTGGCATATCTACCAAATTTTAACTAAACGGGATCAAAGGCTTTTAGAATTAGCTCCTGAGTTAGAATGGTCTGATAATATTTGGATGGGTGTATCAGTGGAAAATCAAACCTATACCAAGAGAATTGATGCTTTAAGAGAAGTTCCAGCTAAGATACGCTTCCTATCTTGTGAACCCCTTTTAGGAGCGTTAGAATTAGATTTAACTGGTATTCATTGGGTAATTGTTGGGGGTGAGTCAGGTTTTAAACATCGTCCTCTTCAACCTGAGTGGGTTCAGTCCATTTTAGAGCAAACACAAAAAGCAGAGGTTCCCTTCTTTTTTAAACAATGGGGAGGACGCTATTCTAAA
>JBFRWG010000146.1:0-14170 GCA_051439445.1 Crocosphaera sp. | reverse complement strand
AGCGGTCAATTTGAACAGGAATAACAAAGGAATTGCTATAAGTTTTCATGCGAACAAAACCTTTGTCTGTATCTTGGCTAAACCTAATTAAACTTTCTGTAAAATCACTAAAATCATAATATTTTCTCAATTCTTTTATCTCATCTTCGTTATTCAAATGAGAAATAAACCAGTTTTGTGTGGCTTTTAAAATATTACTACTAATTGAGCTTACTTCTTGAGTTGCATAAATTAAACCGAGATTGAATTTAGCTCCTTCTTTAGCTAGTCTATTGTAAATTTGAGATAAGTCTTTATCATCTTTTTTCGGGAAAAGATTATGTGCTTCTTCAAAATAGAATTGAATAAAATTATTAGGACGAGTGCTAGTAAAACGATTAATTGCATCTGCAAATATTCTTTGACAGATTCTTTCACTAAACATTGCTTGTATTTCTGAATTACCCAAGGAAAGATCAACTATAACAATTTTGCCTTGTCTTAAATTATTTAAAATATCCTGATCAAATGGTTCTTGAATAGTGCTAGTATGCTGTTCTAGAATAGGTTTAAGAATCCGAAAACCTGAACAATCAGCCCTTCCACCTGACTTACTTTTACGAGTTAGTATAACAAGCAAAGCTTTTAAATCATCATCTGCCCATTCTTTACCTTTTTCATTTTTATATTCACTAAAAAAGTTTTCTGAGTCATAAATTTCCCAAAAATTTTCCCACCAGTTACTAGCCTCTTCTAAACTAATTCCTTTACTGGGATCAATCTTTGAATTTATTAGTTCACGAACATCCTTACTGGCAGAAAAACGAACTTTAAAATTTGACGAAGGTTTAAATAACGCCCGATATAGACAACACAAGTAAACTGCTATTTTTCTATCATAGCGTGTTGCTGCTGAATAATTAGTATCATAATCATCGGGTTTAACTAGATCAACTGATTTAAAATTTGTCACAAATCGAGTTCTATCTTCTGCTATACTAGGATAACTTTTAATCAATTCAAATCCATTTCCAACTTCTGAATAAAAGTTAACTTTCATTTCTCGAAAGCCCTCTTTTTGAACAGTTGAATATCTAAGGGTTTGTTCTTGATATAGATCAAAAATTGCTGTTCCTCTATCTTGAAGATTAGGATTCGCATATTCTCCATTAATATCAAAAATAATTTGTCCTATAGGATATTTAGGATTATTATTTTCTGTTAAAGGTTTTAGAACTTCTTCGGGTGTTTCTTTATGTTTATCTAATTTGAGAGTTGCATTATCACTCATTTCGACACAAGATTGAATAATCTTTTTAACTGTGTTAGATTTTCCTGTTCTAGTCATCCCAAAAAGAGCCGTTCTTTTTCCGGCGAAATCTGGGGCTTGAACATAAACAATTACATCATCTTCTTGTTGCTGAAACCGACGACTAGAACTATAACGAACTTTGCCAATTTTTATATCTCCAGAACCTCCTGGCGTTCCATTTTCTCTATAATTAACAATAGCTTTTAAGATATCTGCTGAAGGTTTAATAACAGAATAATTATGTGCGCTATAAAAGTTTTCTAAGTCCGCACCAAAACGAGTTTTTCCATTTTCATCAATATAAAAAGACCCTAAGATTGAACACTCTAAACCACTGAAAGAAAATTCATAGCGAGTAAAAGTATCTAATTGAGATTTTTTTGTTTCTCCTGTTTTAATATCATCTTTATAAGATTCCACCATGCTACTAATTACTTCTTGATCAGTTGGTAATTTTGTAGGTTGAATAACTCTCAATAATATTGCTTCAATATCATTTTCCTGATCAAATTCATTATCATAATAAGCTAATAAAAAACATCCTTGAGGAATACCTTTTGCTTGTTGTTTCCAAGCATCAGCTACTAGAATTTCTGCCTTAGAATAACTTAAACGAAAAGGACGACCAATAAATATACCCGTTTCCCAGTCGCCAGTAGATTTATTACGTTTAAAAAGGTTGATTGCTGTAATTTGCTTAACAATTCCCATTCTTATTAATCCTCTATGATTTTATTCGCGTGTTTCTTTAATTTGTAAAGCAGGATCTTCAAAACGAATTTTTGACTGCTCTACATAATTTTCTTCTGCATCTATAGCTAACCATTTACGGTCTAGTCTAGCTGCTGCATATCCAGTTGTATTACTACCAGCAAATGGATCTAATACTAAATCACCTGGATCAGTTAAAAATTCAATAAAAAAAGCAGGGACTCCCATTGGCATTCTAGCAGGATGAGGTTTGATTTTTCTTTTTTTACAAGTCTTGGCAAAAAAATCATTAGAACTACTATTAGAATAAGAAAAGGCGTTGAAAATATTAGGTAAACGGACTTTTCTTTTAGAGTCCATTGGCTCTACCTCTATCATATTATGAGAAATAGAGCCTCCGCAATCTTTTAAAAAGCTAGTTTTTCCAATTTTGTGTTCAGATGGTCTTTTTCCTGCGTTATATTTACCTGTTTTAAGAAGATATTTCATGCGATCGCTATAAGGACGTAATACTTTAGAATTGTCTGCTTTAGGAAAATCTGTTTTAGCTATCCACCACAAACGAGTGTAGCTATCAACAGTTCTAATGCGGTTAACTGTTACCCAATTTGCAGGAGAAGGTAAACGAGATGGATTATAACAAACAAACTCTTGAATAAGACGTAAATTTGTTCCTGGACAAGAAACAAAATTTAGTAATGATTGTAAAGGTAATAATGATTGAACAGGACGTTGCGACTCCCAACTATTACCTAATTCAATAACAATAGAACCATCTTCCGTTAACATTTCTGTAAAAACAGGAGCTAAATTTTTAAACCATGTCAGATATTCTTCCCCTAGCATATTACCGTAACTTTTTTTGCTATTGAGGGGAAAAGGTGGAGAGGTAAAAAGCAACTGAACTTTACCCTTAAAACTAGAAAAAAAAGGTTGATTTAAGATTTCTTCAGTTTTACCAATATAATAATAGCCTGTTTCTGTTTCTTGGGCTGGCAACATTTTATTTAGGATATCTATGAATAGAAATAGTCTTCTTCAGTTTTTTGATAATTTACTGATCAATCTCATCTAACCCGACAACAATAATAGAGACCAACAATTCATCATACAATAATTACCTGTTATTGATAACAAATAATCAGTTAAGATAAAAATCTTTAAATGGCTCGAGGCAGATTTGAACTGCCGACCTTGGGCTTATGAGTCCCCTGCTCTAACCAACTGAGCTACCGAGCCGTTATTTTCGCACCTTTGCCATCATAACCCAAAAATCATGAAAGGTCTACCCCCATACTGCTCAGTTCATAAGATTTTTGGTTTGTGATAGAGAGAGGGCAGGGGGAGCAGGGGGAGCAGAGGAAGAAAAGATCAAGATTTTGTCTACCCCTTCACAAAAAAAATCAGAGAAGATAATCTCTCCCCTGATATTACGCATCCCATCGCTCACATTCACAAAGGAAATGATAAGTTACGGTCTGCTTTTAGGTAAGAAGGCCATAGGATTTTGCGCCCCTCTGCCACTGGGATGAATTTCATAATGTAAATGGGGGCCAGTGCTATAACCGGTACTGCCCATTTCTGCAATTTGTTGACCCTGTTCTACCTTTTGACCGCGACGGACTAAAAGACGGCTATTGTGGGCGTATAAGGTGACACTGCCATCAGGATGACGAACTTTGACCAAATTGCCATAACCGCCAGAATTCCACCCTGCGGTAATCACTTCACCAGAGGCCGAGGCCAGAATAGGAGTTCCCACAGGGGCTGCAATATCAATTCCCTTGTGCATTCTGCCCCAACGAGGACCATACCCAGAGGTAAGCACCCCTTTACTGGGCCAAATATGTCCTGTGAACTTCATGGGGGCATCCGGCAGATAATCATCCGGATTAGAAACGCCAGGCAAATCTGGACCCACATTGGTTCCCACGGGAATCTCAAAAGCGTTGTTGTAAACAGTCGGATTACTAGGAGCAGCACCAATTAACTCAGGTTTGCTACTGTTGAGGCGTTCTTCGATCGCTGGTTGGGGAGATGTCATGTCTTGGCGATCGCTACTCCATTCAGAATTTAACACTTCTCCCACCACGGTTTTTTGAGAAGGACGGGGTTGGTTTAAAGAAATGTTCTGATTGGATTGACCGTAATCTTGTTGCAAACTAACAATATCGGCCCTCAGTTTCTCTTGATGAGATTCTTGAGCAGTGGATATTTCTATATCTATCGATGGGGTTTCCTTGGTGGAGACGAAACTGCGAGAAGACTGATTGCTTCGAGACGGTAAACTATCAAATACGGAAGGTAGCTTAGTTCTGGGAGCGGTCGCAACCTTACCTTGCTGAGGAATCACCAAAGTTTGATTAACCTTAATCAGATTCGCATTGGTGATACCGTTGGCACGAATTAACTCTCTTGTCGAAATACCATGACGACGGGCAATACTATTGAGGGTATCTCCAGGACGCACACGATAGTCCTTTTGTATGGCTTGAATGGCTGGTTGAGGAACCACCGGGCGGGGTTTCCTAAAAGAAGTTTGTTCCGGGATGGTGAAATCCACTGGTTCACGAACCTCTGGGGTTTCCTCTTCAGAGGGCATAACGGCCAGGGGAATGGGTTCAGTTTCCTCTCCTTTAGCTGTAGATTCTTCTTTGAGAGAAGGAATGACAGGGAGTGTGATACTTTCTTTCTCCTCTAAAACAGATACCTTAACCGAAGTGGCTGTTTCTTTTTCTTGAGTGGTGATAATCCTATCCTCTGAACTTTCGGGGGCAAAAACAGGAAGTTCGATCGCTTCGGCAACTTTCACTTCTACTGGAGTGGCCACCACTGGCTCCTCTTGTTCCTCTTGTGGGGGGTTCAAGGGTTGACTCACATCTGAGACATCAGCTACGGTTATTGTTCGTTCTACAGGGCTTTTCCCTTCTTCAATTTTTAGTTCTGCTAGGCTATCTTGCAGACGTTTGCGGGTTTCTCTGAGGTGATCGAGGGATGTATTGACGGATTTAGTACCAACCCCTTTGTTTTTAGGGCTAGTTGTCGAACTTTTCGGAGTAATTTTTTCGGCAGCGTCTTTATCGTTAGCTGAAGGAATTTTCAGGCTTTCTCCTGGCTCTAGTTTGGCGGTAATAGCCAGATCATTGATTGCTGCGATCGCTTCTGGTTCTATTTGGTAGACTTGAGCCAATTGAGCGATGGTTTCTCCTGGTTTCACTTGATGTTTTAAGGCCAAAGGAGCTAGGGTACTCTGTTGGTTTTGAGCATCAGAAATATTGGGGAGACTGGGGATAGCTGTATTTGCCGTCACAGCATTGGCTGCTATGGCTGCTTTGTCTTGACTCAAGAGCATTCCGGTTGCTCCCATAGAAATCGCCAATCCAATCATGGCGGCTGAACGACGAACGCCACTTTTCTCGCTTGAGGGTAGCTTATCTTGACATCCTTCTGGGGAGGATGAACTGTCTTCTCGGACATATTCAGCTAGACAAGAAGATATTGCTGTTACTTCGTTGATTTTACCTTTCAAGGACAACCTCCTAGTGTGTGAATGAGCGATTTAGACTATCTAGAGTCATAGGGATGATGTTTTACTGAAGTAGACCTATCAGAGATTAGTTTTAATTCAGATTACTGATTAAGTCAATATACTTATTGGGTATGTTATGAGAAATTAACTTGTTTTGCTTATTTTAAACAATGGTGAATTGATTGTAATCTACTCAGTAATTCTTCATCTACCGTTACTAACTGTTGCACGATGCGGTTTGATTGACGCACCGATGCTTGAAAAGGTTTCATCCCTGGATCAAGGGTGGGAATGATAGAAATTTCTTATTAGTGTAATTGATCTAATTGTCTTAGAGCTTCAAATAAGCCAATGGCTACACTGACAGATAAGTTTAGACTTCTGACTTGGGGGTGAGGCATGGGAATGTAGAGCATTTGATCGCAAGTCTCTTTAAAGCTGGCGGGAAGTCCTTCACTTTCACTACCAAACACTAACCAGTCGTCTTCTTGAAATTGACAGTCTCCATAACAGGATTTCCCTCTGACACTAAATCCCAGTAATCTACCTGGTTGTTGTTGCTGAAATCTTTGAAATTCCTTTAAATCCGCATGATAATGAAGGTTAACATGGGGCCAATAATCAAGTCCGGCTCGCTTGAGATAGCGATCGCTTAATTCAAATCCCAACGGACCGACTAGGTGGAGTTCTGTATTGGTAGCGGCGCAAGTTCGGGCAATATTACCTGTATTGGGGGGAATCTGAGGATTAACTAAAACGACTCTGGGCATAATTATCTATAGTTTTTTTTTATCGATCGCTAGGCAACTATCAATCATTAAATTTATTAAATAAATTTTTGATACTGATTGAAAAGATTTATCGATGAATTTCTAAAATTTAATCATTTTTTAAGCGACTAACAGAGCATCACACAGTTTATCTTCTAAGGTTTTCTCTTGTTGAGCAACCTTGATAATTTCTTCGGTCATAATTGAGGGAATATCGGGAGAAATTTGATATTTTTTTAACCATTGTTGAGCTAAGTTACCGTCTCGCAAAATCTTCGTCACAGGAGATAAGAAACAACTAAATCCATTCTCTTTGGCTATGGGCCATACTTGTTGATAAATATCTTCTATCCAGGTTTTGGCTGCTATGGGTTGTCCATCTCGCCAATGATGAAGTTGGGCATCTAAACTGTGTTTAGCAACGGCCATTTCGTTTTGATGGGTTATTTCTAGCAAGGTTTGAGGGGATAATTGACTATGGATTAGAGGATCAAGATCAGGATCAGCCATGAGTTGCAGTAAACGAGATTCTAATAAAGCAATAACGGCCAATAAGGCAATGGGATCGATAATTAAATCACAGATCCTTAACTCTAAGCGATTAAGATGATAAGGTCGATTGTGGCCATTAGGGCGTACCGATGTCCAGAGATGACGAACATTTTGCATGGTTTTCAGGTCTAACTGTTGTTCGGTCCACTGAATAAAATGGCCATGACTCTCAAAAAAAGGAACTTGTTGGGGGGTTTGGGGAAACATTTGCCAACGGGTGGAATGATACCCTGTCACTTTTCCATCGAGGAAAGGTGACGAGGCACTCAAAGCTAAATATAAAGGAGCTTCGACTCGCACTAACCGACAGGCCCGCATTAATACTTCTGGATCGCTGATCCCAATATTAATATGAACACTGGCCGTCACCACATTGGTTCCGTAAGTGTTTTCAATATAACTATGATAGGGATTAAGGGGATCAGAACGAGAAAATTTTTCACTATCTCCTAAAGATAGGGTACTGCCTGGGATGATAGTATAGTTACCAATTTGCTGTAAATATTGTCTTAACTGTTGTCGTGGACGCAATAAGGCACAGAGTAGGCGATCGTAACAAGACATGGGGGCTGTGGTATATTCTACGTTACGACTATCCGGTTCCCGTACAAATCCATTAAGATCCTTACTTATACGATCAGATAATCCCACAATTTTCCCTTGGGATGTTCCGGTGTACATTTCAACTTCAACGCCTTTACATAATCGTGCCATAATGCCTCTGATAGTCGTGGCTCTTCTTATTTATCAAAAATGTTGGGTGAAGACCCTCCCTAAAAATTCTATCAAAAACACCCATATTTTAGGTAGGGATGAAACCCGACCAATATATAAACTACGGAGCATCCAGATAACTTAACTTGTTGATACAAAACAGATAATCTATTATATTGCTTGGCAATTAGTTGGGGTACTTCACATTATTAACCTTAAAGGATAAATGATCAATTATTTTTGTCTTCTCTATTATTGTTATTTCAATATTGGGCTATTTTTTCAGCCAATTATAAGTGATTCTCTTAATCATAAACATCTCAAAAAATTACCCTTTTTATTGCTGATTACTGAAAAGAACGAAAATAATATTAATCGCAGTTATTTTATTCCTGGTTTGTGGCGAGGTTTCCATGAATTTGAGGAGTTCACAGTTTATTATGCTTATCAATTTAGCCGTGATAATAGTTTTTGGGCAAGGCATCGTATTTATCAAAACAATCAAACAATTGAAGATATAAATTGGCAAGGTAAATGGCAATTTAGCGATAATATTTTAGAGCTTAAAGGAGTTAATTTAAAAGACAAAGATCAGCAATATACTATTAATTTTAAACTAAAAGATATTTTTCAATTAGTTTATGAAACTGGGTCTTTCTCTGACAGTTATCAGATGATGATTTTAAATAAGATTGGTCAATGAGAATTGAGAATGCAAGAATATAGAATTAACGATTTTTGAGAACAAAATCAAAAATAAAAAGCTAAAAACTAGGCGAAAATTTGAGTTTAAAATCTCTTCATTTTGTACTTTTTGGTTTTCAAATATGATATAGCATTTCTCACACTCATGAGGTACACTTAATATTTGAGTTCTTACTCCTGACTCCTCACTCCTAAAACTAGAGATTAGCTTATAGCTTGATTTAACGACCTCTCCTTGCTTTAGTTTCACGAGGTAATTCTGCGAAAAGTTCTTGATAATCTCCCGCTAATTGTCCTCGATGAACAAATCCTAAATCTTCAGCAAGATCATTAATTTTAAGGTGAGGCTTTTTAAGGATAGATTGACGCAAATAATTAAGACGAAGTTGTTTTAAATAAGCTTTAGGACTCGTTTGATAAAAATCTTTAAATATATATTCTAAAGTCCGTTTGCTTACCCCTATCTCTTGACAAATATTGGGAGTGGTAACGTTTTCTTTTAGGTGATTGAGCATATACTCTTCTGCTTGTTTCAAAACATTAGCGCGTCTTACCAGCACTTTCTTGGGTTGAATTTCTTGAGCTTCAGCAATCGTCAGGAGGATTTGACTGGTTAAATCTTCTTCTAGTTGACATTTAAGTTGATTTGCCATTAATAATATCCTCCTCTCCTCCTTGTTATTAACTACCCCAAAAGTTAACAGAGTTTGTCTTAATTGTTGTAAGAATAAACGTACTCTTTGCATCTGTTTTGGACTACATTTAACCACTCGACAACCATTCATTTTAGTGCTTAAAAATTGTTCAGGTTGGGGTAAATATAGAGTATGACAGAGATTTTGTAAATGAGGAAGAGAAATTTTTATAACATACATTTCATAGGTTGTTTTGGGACAAGCAGTAAATATCACTTCCGGAGGAGCAATGAGAATAAAGTTATCTTCTAATTCAAACCTACCTTCAAACTGAATGAGACAAGGGCGTACTGTAATCCCAAAAATCCATGTATTGGGAGATACACCACGAGAGGTGACTAAACAATCATGCTCAATTAGACTCATCCCAACAGCATCAGAACTAATTTCTGAGAGGTTCCCTGCAAATTTACCTGAACTCCTTTGCCAAATATTGAGAGCTTGTGCTGATGTTACTTGTTCATAGAGATTCAAGGGTTCTAGAAAGTGAGAATAAGCCAAATGAAGACCAGATAAATTAAGCTCAAAAGATTCTTTTATCATCCATTACTATCTTGTTTTTGACAATATAAATCAATTTATAGCAATTTATGCAATTTGTGCAACTTTTTTTGATCAATTCAAAAAACTTGCGTTTTTTAGATCCTTTTAGAAGGAGTTGTTAGATACACTCATAGAGCAATCATGGCAATCAAACTGCCTTCATTTCTGACTTCGATGCTGATGGTACTGCTGATCGTATCACTACCTTAACCTATGATGCCAATGGCAACAAAACTTCCAGCAGCGTTGACGAAAATGCTGATGGGGTGCTTGGTGTAGGTGATTCTATCACAACCTTCACTTATGATGCCAATGGCAACCAAACTTCCAGAATCTTTGACCGAGATGTTGATGGCACTGCTGAAATTATCGAGACCTTCACCTATGATGCCAATGGCAACCAAACTTCCAGAACCACTGACAATAATGGTGATGGCACTGCTGATCGTATCGAGACCTTCACCTATGATGCTGATGGCAACGTAACTTCCGAAACCTTTGACAACGATGGTGATGGCACTGCTGATTTCATCAATAGCTTCACCTATGATGCCAACGGCAACCGAACTTCCACATCCCTTGATTTTGATGCTGATGGCATAGCTGAGAGGACCAACACCACCACCTATTCCTCGTTTCTCAATACTGAAACTACTGACTTTGGTGCAGATGGAACTGTTGATCAAGTCATTAGTTATGAATATGATCTCGGCACTGGAGTCTTAATAGGTGAAGTTATTGATACTGATGCTGACGGAGTTGCTGATGGCAGTACATCCTACATTTACGATGCTAATGGTAATCTGATTACCGAGAGTTTTGACAGTGACAATGATGGTACTGCTGATATTGTCACGAATTACAGCTACGATGCTAACAATAACTTAATTAGCCAAACTGTTGATACTGATAACGATGGTACGATTGATGAGTCCTTTGCTTTTAACTATGATGCCAACGGTGTTTTAACTTCCTCCACCACTGATTTAGGTAATGATGGCACTACCGACATCACTATTACCTACAGTTATGATACTAACGGCAATCTTTCCAAAGAAGAAATAGACAATAATGGTGATGGGGTAACTGACAATGTTGTTGACTACAGCTACGATGCTGACGGTAAACTAACTTCAGTTGTTAATGGTACTGTATCTGAAGTTGATAACTTAGTTCTGATCGGTGGATTCCGTTCTGATCGGCTCGTTAGTGGTGCTGGTGACGATATCTTATTTGGTGGTTTTGGGAAAGACAAACTCTTTGGTAACGATGGGGATGACGCTCTCTTTGGTGGATTTTCCAAAGATACCCTAGTTGGGGGTGCTGGTGGAGATAAATTAAGAGGTGGTTTTGGTCGGGACAAATTTGTGTATGAAAGTCTTAGTGATTCTCTGTTAGATAATTATGATGAGATTACTGACCTCAAGATTGGTTCTGATAAGATTGATGGGGTTAACGCCGTCTCTAAGAATGATTTAGCCCAATTAGGTGTTGTTGCTAGTCTAACTGAAGCAGATATTCAAGCTGTGTTAACTGCTACTGATTTTGTCGCTGATGGTGCAGCAACCTTTACTCTGGGTAGTGGTTCATCTGAGCAAACTTTCTTAGCTATGAATGATGATGTAGCTGGTTTCTCTGCTGCGACTGATTCCATTGTTGAGATTAGTCATTTTAGAGGTCATTTAAGTGACTTAGCGATCGCTTAATCTTTAAGAATTCTTAACTAATCTAAAAACTTTCCTCATGGTTATCCGTGAGGAAATTTTTTATCTATTACCAATCCATTCAATATGTTCAAGTAATAATGAAGATCAATCATTTTTCTAGAAAGATGTTGATTTTTTCTACAGTGTTCATGACTCAAATATAAACGCTATAATTAGTTGAAATAGTTAACAGGAGTTCCCACTTAGTTTTATGGGTTATTTTGATACACTGATCGATAAATTTGTGGATAATCCTTCATTGGAAGAAGCGTTTGGCCAACATATTCACTGGGGATACTGGGAAGATCCAAACAAAGCAACTGGTACGTTAAATGATTTTGCGATCGCTGCTAATAATTTATCAAAATTGGTAATTCAAAAAACAGGAATAACTGATGGGGTTAAAATATTAGATGCTGGGTGTGGTTTTGGGGGAACAACAAGCTTATTAAATCAATCTTTTTCTAATTTAAGTGTAGTGGGAATTAATATCGATGCAGCACAAGTAGAAAGAGCAACAGAATTAATTAAACCGCTCAATAATAATAAAATTCAATTTATTAATGCTAATGCTTGTGAGTTACCTCAATTTAATTATCTTTTTGATTATGTTATCGCTTTAGAATGTATTTTTGCCTTTCCTAGTCGAGAGATTTTCTTTCAACAAGTGAAACAAAATTTATCTGAGTCAGGACAATTAATTGTTGTGGATTTCATTATTAATCCTTATATTAATAATCTTTGGACATGGTTTGAAAAAGAAATACTTAGCCGTTTAATTACGAAGACTTACGGATCAAAAGCTACCAGTCAAGTGAACTTTATTAGTCTTGAAGACTATGAAAATATTGCCAATAAAACTGGTTTAAAATTAAGAGAAGTGATTGATATCAACAAAAATGTCCAACCAACTTATCCCGTAATTAATCAATTAATAATCAATAATTTTAACGATTTTGTTACCGCAAAAGGTCTTGAATATTTTAGTCTTTTCAATCTTATTAGCTATCAAATCCTAATCTTTGAATAATGCAATAAATAAGAGGATAACTTATCTATTATAAATCCATTCAATATGTTCAGTTAATAACCGAGATAAATCATATCTTTCTTGAATTGTTTCCCTAGCTTTAACTCGTAAATCAGCCATTTTATCAGGATGATCTAACACTTCTTCTATCCGTTCAACTATCCTATCAATGGCAAAGAAATCAACCAATAAACCATTAACTCCATCTTCTATGACTTCCTCAACGGGAGGGGTTTTCGATCCCAAAACTAACCCCCCTGTAGACATCACTTCTAACATAGACCAAGACAGAACAAAAGGACGAGTTAAATAAACATGAACCGAAGAAGCTTGTATCACTTTTAAATATTGGCTATAGGGTAAAGTCCCCGTAAAATGTAAGCGAGAGAAATCATAATCAAATGTCTCTAACATTAACTGTTTATAAGTCTTCCCATTGGGTAAGTTACGTCCATAAGCCACCCGATCTTCTCCCACAATCACCACATGACAAGAAGGGCGTTTTTTTAACAAGATAGAAACCGCTTCCATAAACTGAGGAAACCCTCTATAGGGTTCCATTCCTCTACCAACATAAGTAACAATTTCATCTACTTCTGATAGGTCAAGTTGGTTATCTTTTAAAACTAATTTTGCCCCTGGTTGCGGTTGAAAATAGTTAGTATCCACCCCATCATGACGTACCGTTATTTTAGAATGAAATTCCGAGGGAAATTGTTGTCGTTGCCAATAGGTAGGAGACAAACCGCGATCACAACTGTATAAATCCGTTAGAATAGGAGTGTTTTTAATACGAATACGGGCTTCATCATCAACGGTTAAAGGTTCTTTAGGGTCAAAGTCCGCATCGGTTCCATGAGCATGATAAAACCATTCAAAGAAACATAATAATTCAGCTTGGGGAAAAATATCTTTAATAAATAGGGTCGGTCCCCATCCCGAATGACCATAAACCACATCGGGAATAAACTGTCGTTGTTTTAATTGTTCAGCCAGACGATAAACCGCTTGTCCTTGTAAGACTGCATTTTCTAAGGTTCTCACATAATGATGGGTTTCAGGACGGGCTTCTCTTGATGGGGTATAGATAGCTTTAAAAACCCTTGGGATACTCCCTTCTTTGCGCTTTGTGCCAAAGCAAACCTGATTTTTGGGGTTTTTAGCCAAATGAGTAGCAACGTGCCGAAATTGTGCCGGAAAATTGGGGTGTAAAAATAGAATTTTCATCGATAAAAAATAGTCTAGAATTTTGTTCTAGACTACAACCAAAACGAAATTTAAACAAGATTAACGCCGAGGAACTTTCACCTGGGCAGCCATATTTCTGAAGGTATTTAAACTAGGACCGGGACGACGACGAGGGGTAGGAATCATAAAAAATTTAGTGGCAAATCCCACTTCTTCTGACTCTTCTTTTTGAGGGTTTTGATTAGTGGTAAGTGCAGGAGTTGTGGGGACAATTTCTGTTTTAGGTGCTTCTTTTTTGGCTGTTTTTTTGATAGATTTCTTCTTACTTGGCTTTTTGGTTTCAGGTTCGGGGACAACTTCTGTAACCGCAGCAGGAGGGGTTTCAGTTACTTGTGTAGCAACAGGTTCTGCTGGTTGTTCTTTCACCTCAGTTACTGGCGCGGGGACGGGTTTTGCGGGTTCTTCTTTCACCTCAGGTTTTGCTGCAGCAACCCCTTGCGCTTCGTCTAATTCTAAGAAAAATTCCTTTTTCTTACCGCCACCTAACAGTTTATTTAGCATTGTTTTTAATCTCCTAAAAGGTTCCTTAAAAGTTAATTGACTAAGACTGATTTAATCCCTAAGAAATGTAATGACTTTTGTCACATTTTCTGACACTTACTCCAACCCTATTGATATAGCGTGGATTGAGGTCGTTTTCATCTTCCTTCTCTAACCATCAAGCCAGATCAAGAAA
>JBFRWG010000145.1:0-3387 GCA_051439445.1 Crocosphaera sp. | reverse complement strand
ATGTACGACCGTGCATTACAGGCTTTGGTTAAGCTGGGTATGGAACCAGAATGGGAGGCACGCTTTGAACCTAACAGCTATGGTTTTAGACCAGGAAGGTCAACACATGATGCCATTCAAGCCATATATGCCAGCATTAATAAAAAACCTAAGTATGTATTAGATGCTGACATATCAAAATGTTTTGACCGAATTAACCATGATGCACTGTTGAGAAAAGTGGGTCAAACACCATACAGACGATTAATCAAACAATGGTTAAGAGCTGGAGTGTTTGACAATAAACAATTCTCAAACACTGTGGAAGGCACACCACAGGGAGGGGTAATTAGTCCCTTACTAGCAAACATCGCCTTACACGGTATGGAAGAAAGATTGATGCGATTTGTCGAAAAACTCCCTCTTAGGTATCCAAGCGGAGGAGTCATGGCAAAAAAACACAAACAAAGTGGTCTTTCTTTAATACGCTACGCTGATGATTTCGTTATCCTGCATGAGGACATCAAGGTAGTGCTACAAGCAAAAGCCGTAATACAGGAATGGTTAAGCCAGATAGGACTAGAGCTAAAACCAGAAAAAACCAAGATTGCCCACACCTTAGAAGAATATGAAGGTAACAAACCTGGATTTGACTTTTTAGGATTCACAATTAGGCAATACGAGGCCAAGTCAACCAAACAAGGATTTAAGACACTGATTAAACCATCTTCCAAGAGCATCAAAACTCATTATCGGAAATTGGCGGATATATGTGGTAAATACAAAACCATTCCGACTAAAGCTTTAATAATTAAGTTAAATCCGGTAATCAGAGGATGGGCTAACTACTTCTCAACACAAGTTAGTAAAAGGATATTCAATAAATTGGATAAACTTCTATGGACAAGACTATGGAGATGGGCAAGTAGAAGGCATCCAAATAAGTCGGCCAAATGGGTGAAGAAGAAGTATTTCCCCAGCATAAAAGGAACCCGAAACTGGGTACTTAACGAGGGCAAATATATACTAAGCCTGCACCAAGATGTACCTATTATAAGGCATATCAAGGTAAAAGGTAGTAAATCCCCTTATGACGGCGACTGGATTTATTGGAGTAGTAGAATCGGTAAACATCCGGGCGTAAGGAAAGAAGTCACAGCGCTTTTAAAGCGACAAAAGAATAAATGCGCATTTTGTGGATTAACCTTTAGGCCAACTGACCTTATGGAAGTTGACCATATAAAACCAAGGTCTAAAGGTGGTGACAACACTTATAAGAATAAACAACTGTTGCACCGACATTGCCACGACAGTAAAACGGCTTCAGACATAAAGACATATCCAAAATTTAAACCCCAGGATTTACCTGATAATTATATATGGATTGACGATATGTTAACTCTGAAGCAGGATGTACCTATGAAAAAGGACGTTTAAGAGAGGAGCCGTGATGAGGTGAAAGTCTCACGTCCGGTTCTGAATACGAGTCGGGTCGGGTAACTTACGTGGCTTAGTTTAACAATCACGGTAAAGGTTAGTGTGCTATGGCCACACTTGATAAATCACATTTAATAATTTTAAGGAGATTCTGACGTGGCGATTCCATTATTAGGATACAAACCTGTAACTCAAAACTCACGGGTTGCTGGTTACGAAGTACCTGGTGACGACCAACCAATTATTTATTCTGCCGAACTTTTACCCTCTCAATCAGAGTGGGACGAGTTAATTTGGGCAGCTTATCGTCAAATTTATAGTGAACATCAAATTCTGAAGAGCGATCGCCAAACTTTCCTAGAATCTCAGCTAAAAGATGGTCAAATTACAGTTCGAGATTTTATTCGGGGTTTGGTAATTTCTGCTCCATTCCGTCGGAACAACTACGAGACTAATAGCAATTATCGCTTTGTTGAGATATGTGTTCAAAGGGTTTTAGGCCGTGATGTTTACAGTGAAAAGGAAAAAATTGCTTGGTCTATGGTTGTAGCTACCAAGGGTATTGAAGGTTTCATTGATGAGTTGCTTGATAGTGAGGAATACCTAGACAACTTTGGCTTTGATACTGTCCCTTACCAGCGTCGTCGGGTTTTACCCCAGCGTGATGGAGGAGAAACTCCTTTTAATCTGAAGACACCTCGTTATGAGTTCTACTATCGGACTATTCTTGGTTTCCCTCAAATTGTGTATCAAAATCAAATACGTCTCTTTATTCCTCAAGAAAATCAGGCTCAAGCAGGCGATCCTTCTCTATTCTTGAATTTAGCACGGAGTCTTAATGTACAAGGGAGTGCAGCAACAAAACCTAACTTAGGTAATATCAATCTAAGTATGGTGCCTTATCGTAAGGTATAATTTGGCATTTTTCTTCAAAATTCCTCTTGAGTTAAATTGAGTTTTGTAGGGATGGATTATTTGTCCAGAGTATTTAGTAAATTAAGCAAAATATCTGGTGTGAATATTCTGTCTCTACAAAATTTTGTTAGGTTGACAATATTCTATAAATCTGTATTTTTAAATATCTGAACTATAGATAAATAGGAGTTATGGAAATACGGTTTACCTAAGAATTAAGGTTTAAAGTCTCTTCTTTTCAGGATCAAAAAGAACAAAAATATTTTTGTCAATTCTCTTCTTTATAAGCAGAGGTAATTGTTGATTTTTTTGGCTGTCGCCGACATGAAAATTGTTATTTATTGAATTATGTTGTCGATCAAAAGAGAGAAAAGCTTAACTCAGAAAAGGGAAATTTATGAATATATTTATGAATATATTTTAGAGACGAGTTTGAAGTATAAATAATTAAATCTAACTCTTTATTGTCTAATACCAATTCCCAAAAGCATTGCTATACTTAGGCAGCACTTCAGTTATTAAGTAATTAACACAGGGTAAATTACTTTTTTACTAATAAAAGCCCAGTTAATGTCTATTATTCTTATTTTTACTCCTCCCCACACTCCCCACATTCCCCACACTCCCCACACTTCCCCACCCAATCAGATATAGCATTCTTTTTAATAAATGGTTTAACTATGAAACAATAGGGTTAAACTAGGGATTTTTTTTGCAGTTCTGTAATCTGAAAAGCTTATCTAATATCAGCATTCAGCCGTCAGCAAGCCTCCTGCGGAGGAACTGCGTTAAGAGCTATTGCTCTTGATATGGAATAAAAGCTTGATTTCCAGCATTTTCTTCAGGGATATTATTAAACCAAAATTCAACTTACTACAAAAAAAAGTCTAAAAGTTATCTCTATATTGATTTTCAAGGCGAGGTATTATTGCTGAAAGCTTAGAGCTGACAGCTAATAGCTTTTTGGGCAGGATTCCGCAGGAAATGCTTACTATAGCAGTGAGCGCTCAGGTATTTACAACGCACCGCTCAAACTGCCTTCTAGAAAAGGTGTAC
>JBFRWG010000144.1:0-11098 GCA_051439445.1 Crocosphaera sp. | reverse complement strand
CTTTCCTCCTGAAGATTAAATTATTAACATTATTAACAATGAGGTGAAAATCATGGGATATACAAGTAAAAACAATCGCCGTCCTTTTGAAAGTGCAAGTAAGGCATCGCATCATCATATTATTAATGATGCAGAAGTGCAAGCAGTTATGAAAAGATTAGAAGAACCTCCTCAAGCTGATGAGGTTTCTATAGAACAATTAATAGAAGATTTTGAACCGTCTGAAAATAATCCTGTAGAGGTTATTATAGCTGTAGATGGGGGTTATACTGAAGTAATTTTAAACAAAGATTTTCCTTCTAGAACGATTCATTTTTTACAATTTGGAGCATTGTGTTTCAAACTAAACGATTTAGCTGAAATAGATTCATCAGCTTTTATAGATCCGAAAGATATGGCTAAACTAAAGAAAATTCAACGTCTAAAATTAGCGTTACCAACTCGTAATTTATGCTTTAAAGATAGTAGGACATTAAAAGATACTGTCTTAAAAGCAATTTATGAATTTTGTTTAAATAATGATTTAGATGAAGATAAAACTTTAATAGATACTCTAGCTTGGTTTATTTTCCGTAAATATAAACAAGGACAAAGAACAGAACAAGATAAATGTTATTCTTTAGCCACTAATCCCTTGAGTCCAGACGGTAATGAAGTTCGTTTATTAGAAGCAGAAATGAACAGAGATTATAGTTTTAATTGTCCTGAAACTGGTAGAAAAATCTATTTAACTGATATTTTTCGCCTTCATGAAGTGATTGATGAAGAAACAGGAGCAGCCGGTATTTTAGGTTATTTAGTTAATGTAATTGAACATTTGATTATTATTCACTTAATTCGGTTATTGTATAATACACAATCAGAAATGCTCAAAAAAGTTTTATTTATTAAAGATGGTTCAACTGGTTTTTTTGGACAAACTGCACGACTTCATGTTCCTATGCAAGACTTAGTAAATTGGTTATTTGATAAACATAATGTTTTGTTAGCTGGACTAGAAAAAAGTGGTGCTTTTGTTGATCATGCTCAGAATATGCAGAATAAACTACAATCTGGAAAAGCACTTATCTTAAGCGATGATTATATTTATCGATATATTTTGCCTGGAAAGGGTGATCCAAATCTTCCTTATGCTTCTACGAGCAACTATGGACATAAAGTGATTTTTAAAACACGGAATGGACAAATGTATGTTGTTTCTATTCCAGTAAGAAAACTCAAGAAAAATCCAACTATTAATGACTTGAGCAATTTACAAGTAATATTAGAAAATGTGGAAAAATTGCATTGTGATATGTATGATTCTGCTTTATTCCCCGTTGCTTTAGTTAATAAATTAGTTAGTCTTTCTGCGCATCCTAGTCAAAGAATTTTGACGAAATTCGCTATTGAAACTATCAGATAAACAGAAATCAAAAAGTACATCAGTTATTAAAAATTACTGTTTTTCTTGAGGAGATTGATTAATAATATTACCTTGTAAAAATAAGTTCCCTACTTACCTATTAAAACATCACCTCAAACCACAGCAACCTAAAACATTGCCTCTTAATTGGTTCGTTTGAAGTTACCTAGTCAATTGGTGAAGACAACAAATTAATGAATCATACTACATCCTGTTAAGATACTTGACCATTTTAGAGATGTTTCATGAGACATCTCTAAAATGGGATTCTCTGAGAAACAGATGTAGTATAATTGTCAATAAAAATTGTATAATAAGGACAGTTTAAAAGTTAATGTCGAATGAAGGCAAAAAAGTCACAGGAATAATCGTTAAAGGCCATCGAGTCGCATCAGGAAAGGCCACAAATAGTCCTTACCCTAGGGGAACGATAGAGATGCAAACCCCCCACTTTAAAAGATTAGGACTGGATATATCTGCTTTTTTTGCAGGAACTTTAAACATTAATATTCGTCCCTATAAGTTTAAAGTGAATCGGACTCAATATACCTTTAAAAATTTACAATGGAATGATAACTCCCCCCCAGAAACCTTTTCTTTTTCTCCCTGTCAACTTCTTTATGAAGACAGGGAATATAGTAGCCTTGTATACTATCCCCATCCTGAAACAAAACCAGATCACTTTCAAGATGAGTCGACTCTAGAGATTCTAGCACCTGCTGTTAAATCGATTGAATATGGTCGGACTATACAACTCATCCTGAATCCCCAAGAAATTGATATTTTTCTCAACTAGAGGTATCATTAGTCATGACGAAACTAGCGACAAGAATTGAGGCGATCCTCTACCTAAAAGGTCAACCGTTGAGCCTAGGAGACATTGCTCAGTGGGCTAATTGTGAAGTGGATAGCGCACAAGAAGCGATGATGGAATTAATCTCCGACTATGCCTATCGAGATAGTGCCTTAGAGGTAGTAGAAACGGAAACAGGATACAGCTTACAGTTGCGCTCAGTGTTCAACGATCTCACTGATGATATCATCCCCGCAGAACTGGGTAAAGGAACCCTGAGAACCTTAGCAGCGATCGCTCTGAAAAATCCTATTGTGCAAACGGAGTTAATTGAGTTAAGAGGAAGTACCGCTTATCAGCACGTTCAAGAGTTGGTAGAACTGGGTTTTGTCCGCAAGCGTCGTCAAGAGACTGGCCGCTCCTACCTATTAGAAGTTACTGCAAAATTTCATCAATATTTTGAAATTGACCAATTTCCCCAATCTACAGATTAATTTTTAGCGATTTTTCCCGGTAGGGTTTATAGTGGAGAGTAGATAACAGTAGAATATAAGTAAACCCCAACTTTGGAGTTCTAATGGTATTCAACTTTGATTTTTTCGCTTCTGAAGCAGAAGAACAAGACACAAACGCCCTCATAAAATACCTACAACAGCAACACCCTGAAACCCTTTCTCGCATTGCTCAATCTGCTAGTCCTGAAATTCAACAAATCATCACCCAGAACGTACAAGGCTTGGTCGGAATGCTCCCCTCAGAAGATTTTAACATTCAAGTGACCACTGATCGCGAAAATTTAGCTAACTTACTCGCCTCTGCTATGATGACGGGTTATTTCCTCAGTCAAATGGAACAACGAAAAAACTTAGAAGAAACTTTATCCGATGTGGACGATATCAAATAGCTAACCAATTTTTAAGAACATATTGGCAAATAAAAGGAAGAATCTGTTTATTTTGACTGTTTTCTCTGCCTTCAGTAAAGACAACTAACAAAAAAGGCGGGAAGTTGGGGATTTCAATATAGGCTGCGTCATGACGCACTTGGGAAGTCCACCCCGCTTTTGACCATAATAAGGCATTTTGGGGCAGACTTTCCCCTAAGAATCCTTTTATTTGATTTTCTTCGTCATTCCCTACTTCTGTCGAGGTAAGATCCCGTTGTAATAAAGCCATCATTTGTTGCGATCGCTCTACAGAAACCACTCTTTCTGCAACAATATTATGAAACAAGCGAGCAACAGCGTTGGTGGTGAGACGGTTACGATTTTCCCCATTTTCTCCGACAAACTGTTTTTCTCGCCCATAATAACCATCACACCAAGTTTTCTGGTTGACGTTAATCCCTGGAAACTCCTCCCAAGCAAACCCTTGAAAATAGCGGTTCACTTCATTGCGTTGTTGTTGCCATGTTTCTAAAGCGTCAGGGGGTAATTCTGGTCCACTGGTGGTATTGGTTAACATATCCACCACTAAACTGGTTGCATCGTTACTAGAGTCCACAATCATGTCGCTGATAGCACGGTTTAATTCTCTTGAGAGAGTTACTCTCTTTGTATCTAACCACTGATGAATGGCCACTAAATAAAATAATTTCACCACACTCGCAGGATAAATGGGTTCACCCCCCCGATAACTAAACCCTTTGAGCGGATGTTGCCAAAAGTCTTGGGGAAACTCAATGGTTGGTGTTGTAATCTCAACAGGAGAATCATAAACCAACCAAGTTAAGGCGCATTGTTGGGGGGTTAATTGAGGAAAGTTAGCCCAAGTTGCTTCTAAGACTTGGTTTCCCATAGAGTTTAATTGGTCATCTGGGATAAAAAAGGGCATAGTTATTGAATTTTTTAGCATTCAAATTATAGGATACTGCAGATTTATGATAAACTCCTATACTAGATCCTACCTATACCTATATAGATTAAGGGAAATTTGAAAAGATGAATCTTAAACAACTTAAATACAACTGGGATAAATTTGGTCAGCTTGATCCTTTTTGGGCCATTCTTACTGATAATAATAAAAAAGGAAATAAATGGAAATCTGATGAATTTTTTCAAACAGGTCAAAGAGAAATTGAAGGGTTATTGAATTTCATCAAAGACTCAGGAATCGATCTATCCCATAAAAAAGCTCTTGATTTTGGATGTGGAGCAGGAAGATTAACTCAAGCCTTAGCTCCATATTTCGATGAAGTTTATGGAGTTGATATCTCTCCTTCCATGCTAGAGTTAGCTCATAAATATAATAGTTATGGTCAAAAGTGTCAGTATTATTTAAACGATCAAGATAATTTGAAATTGTTTCAAGATAATCAGTTTGATTTTATTTATTCAAATATTACCCTTCAACACATAAAACCTATTTATTCTCACAAATATATTCAGGAATTTTTGAGAATCTTGTCCCCTCAAGGATTACTAATATTTCAACTACCCAGTGAACCAAAATTAAGCCATGATAAAACTCAAAGTAATAAAAAATCTGAACAGTTTAGTCTGATTTCATTGGGGATCAAAATGGTCAAGTCAATAATTCCCTGGAGGTTATTAAACTTATATAGAAAAATTAGATATGGTCAAGATTGGTCTAAACGAATCTCTATGGAAATGTATGGAACAAAGAAAGAAGAAGTAATTCAACTAATACAAGAATTTGAAAATACCGAAATAGTAAATATTAAATCTAACAACAGTGCAGGAGAGCAATGGATTAGTTTTCAATACTGGGTTAAAAAATCATAAAACCGATAAAACCACTATCTTACCATTAAGAATACCGCTTATGAATACACCTATTTTAATCTCAACGTTTTTCCTCACACTATTGTTAATGGTGGGGTTATTTTTCTTTATTCGGGCCTCGGTTAAGGATCGTACTGAACAAGTTAAGTTAATCTCACCAGTCCCCACAACCCCTTTATTAGAGCAACTGAAAACTTATTTTACCCAACGAGCTTATGATCTGATTGCCACAGAGAAAGATAGCTTAACTTTTGAGGGAATGGTTCGCCCCAGTTGGTTTTTAGCGGTTTTTTTGAGCATTCTGGCCTGCGTAGGGTTATTGTGTCTTAGCTTAGTATTATCTTTGATCTATCCTCCCCTAACCCCCCTATTTTTCGGGTTGGAAATTTTAGCCCCTATGGCAGGAATTTTTTATTGGAAAAAAGCTGGACGGGTTGAGAAAGTTTCTTTATCCCTTGAAAGTCTGACAGAAGAGGGGTTAGACAAGGGAAGTATCCTCACTTTAACTGCTCACCGAGATGAAGTGAGCCAAATAAAACAAGCTCTTTCCCTAAAATTACCTAATTAGGATATAATGATTGAGCGAATAAAAACCCCCCGATTCGCAGTGGGGGGCTATATCGTTTTCTGTTTAGTGGTTCTTACCCAGCGGCGGCAGGAGTCTTAGTTGGTGGTTTCTGAATTTGTGGCTGGAATTCCTTAAGACTGGGAAAGAGAAAGTGGTTTTCCTCAACGTATTGAGCGCCAAATAAACCTTTCTCTGCCCAGAAATATCTATCCGTGGTGTGTTCGTTTCGTCTGACAATTAGTAAGGCCGGTGGTTGTATCCCAATTTGGTGAATATACTTCCTAGCGGCGGTAACTGGTTTATCTTCGCCGCTTTCGATATTATACTGGGGTACAAGCTCGAGAATTTTTCGGCCTTCCTGGCGACGACGACTCTTCCGTTTGCGCTTTCTTGCCAACCCTTTTACCTCCTGTTTCGACTACATACTGTAGTCATAGTTACAAAATCCGAGGTCATTATATCTGTTTCACTTCTAAAAATCAAGTATTGCTTACATAATTTTTAAATTCTCATAATTGGGTCTATACCCCACTATATCTACATCCGTCCTTTCAACTCTGGAAGTCTCTCCCAAATGTTTGCAACAATAGTTAATATTCTGTTACAAAAGTTAATATAAAGTTGCTTTTCTGTTATGTTTTTTGCCACAGCCACCTCTCCCAGCCAAGATTTTATCACTTTATGTCAATCTCAAGTGATGCTTTTAGCAAAAACATTACAAGCAGACTGGAGTGCTGTGTATTTAACATCAGAAGAGGAGGGTCAGCCGGTGAATTTGATTCCTGTGGTAGTGTATCCTGTCGGTGAGAGTATGACCACCTCTGAAACGGAAGAGATTGAGTTAAATGAGGGAACAAAGGGGTTAGTGGTTTCCGACTTACCGAAGTCCTTACCTACTCGTCTCCATAGCTCTTTAATTATCCCAGATAATGAACCTAGCGATGGGCAACCTTATCAGTTAGTGTTACCTTTGATCTATCAGGAGAGGGTTTTAGGACTATTGGTGACCCGAAGACAGGATTATCCTTGGAAAAGGGAAGAATTTAGTCAAATCGAGAAAATAGCCGAAACCTTAGCTATTGCTCGTTTATTAGATCAGCGTCAAAGCTGGTATGAACAACAACAGCAACAGGAACGATTACAGCAACAAGAACAAGGCGATCGCCTTGACGATTTGTTTCATCAATTACGGAACCCTTTAACCGCTTTAAAGGTATTTGGGAAGTTATTAATGAAGCGTTTAGGGTCTGATGACCAAAGCCGTTCCATTGTTGATAATATAGTACGAGAAGGGGAACATTTGCAAGAATTAATTAAAGAGTTTGAAAACAATCAAAGTGGGATGGGTAATGATGGGCAGATTATTACCTTAAATTCTGATTCGGTGGCTATTCCTGATAGTTTATCACCTTGTTTACCCTCTTCAAATTCTTTAGATTTAACGCTAGTTTATGTTTGGGATGTCTTAGAAAATGTGCTTATTTCTGCGGAGTCTATTGCACAGAGTAAAAACATTTTTTTAGAAGTTGAAGTGCCTGAGCATTTAGTTCCTGTTTTAGGAAATGTATCAGCATTAAGGGAAGTTTTTAGTAATTTAATTGATAACAGTATTAAATATACCCCTGAGTTTGGTAAGGTAATGATTAAATTAGGATTATCTAAAGTAATTGATGAGAAAACCTATCAAGGAATTTTAATTGAAGATACTGGTTATGGGATTCCTATTGAGGATCAATCTCATATTTTTGAGCGACATTATCGAGGAATTCAAGCAAAAGGTGAAATTTCAGGCAGTGGTTTAGGGTTAGCTATTGTGAAGGATTTAATCACACAAATGGGAGGATGGATTGAGTTATTGAGTCCTATTAATTTAGACAATACTCAAGGAACACGGTTTATTGTTTGGCTGGTTGATAATTGATAATTGATAGTTAAAGGGTAAAACTGTTATATTTAATATAATAAATCAATTAAATTTTAGCCATGACTCAAACCTCTAATACTGATTCTACAACCCTGAAATACGGAGAAAGAGAGATTAAAGAAGGAGAATTAATTACTTTTCCTAATCCTCGTATTGGTCGTTATTATACCATTAATGTTACCTTACCTGAGTTTACTTGTAAATGTCCTTTTTCTGGTTATCCTGACTTTGCAACCTTGGAATTAACTTATGTTCCTAATGAGAAAGTGGTGGAGTTAAAAGCACTTAAATTATATATTAATAGTTACCGCGATCTTTATATTTCTCATGAGGAGTCTGTTAACCAAATTTTAGATGATTTTGTAGCAGCTTGTGATCCCTTAGAAGCAACCTTAAAAGGTGATTTTAAACCTAGAGGTAATGTTCATACTGTGATTGAAGTGCATCATAAAAAAGATAGTTAGTATATTTTTTTATCTTCAAATAATAAACTTTGTAGAGATGTTTTATAAAACGTCTCTATTTTTTAAAATAGATGAAATAACAATTAATAACCCATAGTCATCAACTAAAAATTCTTTTTGTGGATCATCAAACCAAATGGTTAATGTTTTTGCTTGCTGATCATGATAAATTTTTAAGTTATCCATATTAAGTCACGTCGTTTAATTTTATTAGTTCGATAAGCTGTAATAATATAGTTAATTCAAATAAAAATGAGACAAAATCAATCTCCTCTCTTATCAGAATAGTGAGCAAGACTTGTACTGAGCGTGTCGAAGTATGCTCACATTCCTCTGTCTCAAACTTATTTGAAACGACTATAAATCCATCCCCATTAAGATGTTTAGCAACAACACAAATAAAATAAGGGTGTTGATATTTATAATAAAGATAAACATCTAAATCACTTTTGCTGCGACGTATTTCTGTAGGAAACTGTAAAGTTTGTTTAAAATTTAAAAATAAGGAGGTTCAAAAGATGACATTTCAGATTCCTTATCACTGAAAAAGGTGGGTAATACCCACCCTACATTAATTATGCGCCAACTGCTTCTTTTGCTGCATACATCACTTCTAATGTAATTTCAGAAAATCCACGTTCACGGGCAAATTTTTCAGTGTTTCGCTTCACCTTACCCCGAACAAAACCAGGAACTTTATTCAATTCTGCTTGTGCTTCTTTATTCCAGTTTAAATCAGAATCAGCCGAAATTCCTTTAGTAATTACTTCTTTGGTATCATGACCCCCAAAGATTTCTAAAAGATGATCTTCCATCCCCAAAGTAAAGGAATTATAAACTAAATCTGCAATCTGATTGGTTCCTTCATAACCACAGAAAGGTTTGTAACCAATAGGAAAGTTTTGAATGTGAATCGGTGCAGCAATCACCCCACAAGGAATGTCCAATCTTTTACCCACATGACGTTCCATTTGGGTGCCAAAAATAGCAGAGGGTTCGATATTTGCTATGGCATCACCAATCTCTCCATTATCATCACTAATTAACACTTGATCACAATATTCGCTAACTTGTTCTCTGAACCATTCTGCATCATATTTACAATAAGTTCCCGCTAAAACTACATGAATTCCCATCTCCCGTGCTAAGATTTTAGTCATAGCAGCAGCATGGGTATTATCCCCAAAAACAACCGCTTTTTTACCCGTTAAATTTTGACAGTCAATAGAGCGAGAAAACCAAGCAGCTTGGGATACATATAAGGTTTGTTCGTTGATATAATCTTCATAATCAACATTGATACCCTGTTCATTAAGAACCTGTTGAATTTTACGAATACATCGAGCAGTTTCTACTACACCCATTGGGGTAATATCAACATAAGGAAGATTGAATTCTTCTTGTAAATATTGTGCTGTTGCTAACCCTAATTCTCGGTAAGGAACTAAATTAAACCAAGCTTTTGGTAGGTTCTTTAAATTATGAACCGAAGCACCATCAGGAATAACTTCATTAACTTCAATTCCCAAATCTTTCATTAATTGTTTTAACTCTCGACAGTCATGTTGATTATGAAATCCTAGGGTAGAAATACCAATAATATTAACGGAAGGAGTCTCCGTTTTTCCTTGAGGTAATTGGTTTTTTTTCTTCGCTTTTTCCAGATAAAACTTAACAATTTGATGGAGGGTTCTATCAGCAGCTTGTAACTCATTGTAACGATAATGATTGACATCCGCTAACAAAACATCTCCCTTTGCATCCATTTGGGCCCGTTCCACAAAATTTCCTAAATCTTCTTGTAGAATACTAGAGGTACAAGTAGGGGTTAAAACGATTAAATCTGGGTTTTCTTCCCCATCTTTACGCACAATATTGTTAACCACTTTTTCTTGAGAACCCCGGGCCAAAACATTGCGATCGACAATACTTGCAGTGACGGGGGTAAAGTTTCTTTCTCTTTCTAACATCGATCGCATGACGTTAAAATAATCATCTCCCAAGGGTGCGTGCATGATAGCATGGACATTTTTGAAGGAACTCGCAATGCGTAAGGTGCCAATATGTGCAGGGCCTGCATACATCCAATAAGCTAGTTTCATAGCGTTCTCCTAGTGTATTAAATAAGACGTGATGATGACACGGTGATAAGCTGTTTTTGATTGTCTCAAAATTGTTGCATTGATTGAGTGTTTGCTTAAATATTGTTACATAAGGGAAAAAAGGCTGTAATGCTTATTGATAAAGGGTTTGAAGGATATTTTTGCAACTTTTTGCTTGTTTGATTTTAATTAATCTTAATGTTATGAATTCGCAAGGGAGATTCAATCTACAATAATTCAAGAAAACCATAGCAGTTATTAATGCTATAGCAATCAAGTTTCATTGATGAGAATATTAGAAGTAGGATTTAACAGTGTTAAACCCCTACAAGAGTGATGTGTAGGAACATAATAATATGATGTCCTAATCGGTTCTCATATATCATTCCTGATTGCTATTGGACATACATTTAGATCCCCAAGATAGTTCTTTCGTCCTGAAACGTTTGACCCAAGTATTAGGAAAAAAAGTTTGGGGATGATTACACTTAAATTAATTGACATACTCCCCTGTTAAACTACGTTGTAACGGGGGATTCTTTCCACATCACTGTTAGAAATTCCTTGCTCAACGAGACGACTTGAATACTCAATGTTGCCATTAAGAACCCAGAGATCGGACTCTCCCAAGGCGTTGGGGTCGGTTTGCGTATGCCCTACGCTACCGTTGAGATAATTTCCCAAATATTTTAAACCCTTCTTGAGTATATTAATTGCTGCATTATGATCCATATATAAGACGGTTTTACAGTTAGGACATTGATGAGTTCTGGTACTTAATGACTTTTGAACCCTTGTGCCACAAACTGAACAATCTTGAGTTGTGAAATGGGGAGGTACAGCAATACAAACGATGCGATAAATCTTGGCAAAATAATTCAACCATTCAGTGAATTGATACCAAGATGCGTCAGAAATTGACTTAGACAGCTTACGGTTTTTTACCAAATTTCTAACCTTTAAAGCTTCATAGACTACCAAATCATTAGATTGGACTAACGCCAAAGCATCCTTAATTGCTTTGTCTTTACGTTGTCTTGAAACTTTAAGATGAAGCTTGGCAACTTTGACCCGTTGCTTATGATAGTTGTTAGACTGT
>JBFRWG010000143.1:0-33171 GCA_051439445.1 Crocosphaera sp. | reverse complement strand
CTAAGTCTCGATAAAGTTGCCTTTCAATGGTACTAAATAATTGAGCGACATCCCCTAAAAATTCAAAAATGGATGGTGGAGCTAAAGTGGAGTAGGTTGCTAGAGTCATATCTTAAATTTCCATCGTCATGTCTGGAGATTGTTCGACCATTGTTTGTTATTATGACTTCAAGCGACCTATAATAGGCGCAGAAAAGACTGTTATAATTTCTCAAACATCTTGTGTGCTAAATCGGTACCGAGTAACTTGAGTCTTCCGTTTTATTAATAATAACAACTTCTCGGACTTAATGGATGGTTACTCAGAAATGGATAGTAAATTACTCATAAGTTCACTGTAGCTCACTTTATGAGTAAGATTAGGTAACTTTAGTTAAGTTTTTTGTAGCAGTCCACAAACCCTAACCGTTCAAGATATCTTAACCTGGTTATCAGATTAATGATGATGACCGGCGATCTCCTGTTAACTGGAATTATCCCAATCAACTTAAGAATAAGAATGTTCTTATCTACGGGACTGACGGGGCTCGAACCCGCAACTTCCGCCGTGACAGGGCGGTGCTCTAACCAGTTGAACTACAGTCCCTTGTTTTTCAAGCCGATTACTAATATAACAAGATACGAACGAATTTGTCAAGGGTTTTCTCAAAAAAATTCCAGTTATTTTCGGGTGGGGAGGTGTGGGAAGAATATTGATTGGAGTTATGCCCTGCTCCCTCTGCTCCCTCTGCTCCCTCTGCCAGACATCTCAACCCTTCATGATGAACACCAGAAAAAATCCATCTGTTTTAGGGAACATATCCTCAGCCAGTAACGACAATGGGAGAAAGCTGCAAAAATCCAAGAACGGAATGGGTTAATCTTAACTTAAAGGTACCCAAACCCTAAATAAAGGCAAGATTTGGAAGGAGCAGCCAGGAATGGGATGTATTTTTCCCAGAACTTTACTAGAATAGGAAGCTAAACAAGCTATTAGGCATTAAGCCACCTCTTCTTTAAGAAAACGCTTTGTAAATCAATGAGATGTCAAGATGATTATAGAAAAATTAAAACGCTGGGCCATTAACGATCCGATTGAAGATGATTCTGAGTACGATGATTCTATCTATGAAGAACTCACTCCTAACTCAGACCTTGATCTCGAAGAACCCGCTCCTGCGCCTATTCCTCACGAAAGTGAACCCCGTCGTGCCATAAGACGAGACCCCTCAACCTTTAACCCAGACCCTAACCTCAGAAACAATAGTAATGTCGTCCCCTTTATGCCTGGAACTAATAGTAACAATATTGCCGAAGTGGTTGTGGTAGAACCTCATTCCTTTGACGAAATGCCTCAAGTGATTCAAACCCTTCGTGAGCGTAAGTCTGTGGTTCTCAACCTCAATGTGATGGAACCAGAAGAAGCTCAAAGAGCGGTTGATTTTGTTGCTGGGGGAACCTATGCTATTGATGGTCATCAAGAACGCATTGGCGAGAGCATTTTCTTATTCACCCCTAACTGTGTCAAGGTGAGTAACTTATCCGGTACGGTTCATGATGTCCCAGAGCCTAGTGCCACTCCTGCTCGTCCTCCTTTTCAAATGAATAATAACTGGGGCGCAGAGGTTAACCGTCTTGTTCAATAGTGAGAGGTTCTAGCTTCTCGTTAATGATCCTTGACAGAAGCTTAACTTCTTGTTTCAATCCATATTATCTTTAAATCCTTGAAAACTTGTGTCTATTAGACTAGGTATCATTGGAGGCGGGGTTATGGCAGAAGCGATTCTGACCCGTCTTTTAGCATCGCAACTATACCAAGCTGACACCCTGTTAGTCAGTGAACCTCAGGCTCAAAGAAGAGCGTTTTTAGCTCAAACCTATCAGGTAGGGGTAACGAGTGATAACCAGGAAGCCTTGCAAGCAAAAGAGGCGGTTTTATTAGCGATTAAACCTCAAATCTTGGATACAGTGATCTCTCAACTCACGTTTGACGATCTAGATAATTACCCTTTAATCCTTTCAATTTTAGCAGGGGTAAGGTTAGACCGTTTAGAAACAGGGTTTTCTACCTTTCCTGTGGTTCGTGTCATGCCCAATACTCCGGCAACGGTAGGAGAAGGAATGACGGCGATCGCTTCAGGCACCCAGGTTACTCCCTCACACTTGACCCTGGCTAGGTCTATCTTTGAAGCAGTGGGGGAAGTGGTTGAAGTGCCAGAGTCTTTGATGGATGCGGTAACAGGGTTATCGGGATCAGGTCCGGCTTTTGTGGCCTTGATGATTGAAGCATTATCCGATGGTGGAGTGGCTTCGGGTTTACCTAGGGCGATCTCCACAAAACTCGCTTTACAAACGGTTTTAGGGACGGCTACTTTAATGAAGGAAACAGGATTACATCCAGGCCAGTTAAAGGATAATGTGACCAGTCCGGGGGGAACCACCATTGCGGGGGTGGCCAAGTTGGAAGAAAAAGGCTTTCGTTCTGCGGTTATTGAAGCAGTTAAAACGGCTTATCTGCGATCGCAAGCGTTAGGGGAGTGAGAGGATCTAGTCGGAGAAAATTTTTGTCCCTAAATAGCCGGTAATGAGGCGACTGCCATCTTTGAAAATGTGTACTTCAGTTTGATCACTGGCCCAATTGATTCGATCTTTAAGGGAAAGATTGAAGAGGTGAACTCTCTGATTGCTCGAAGAAACGGGAGAATTTGGTGAATTTATAGCAAGAGATTCAATATAAGCTCCATCAATTAAAATATCGAGTTGGCTCAATAAATCCTGAGAACCCATAGGGGCCGACTCAGATTGTAATTGCTCTAAAGTAAATCCGGTAAATGACATCACATTGAGACCTTTGGCTTTAATTTGACGAGCCAATTCAGCTAATTCCTGAGCTTGCCAAAAAGGTTCTCCCCCCGAAAAGGTGACTCCTTCGTGACGAGGATTACTGGTTATTTTCTCAACTAATTCATCTACTGACTTTAATTGATTAATTTCAAATGACCAAGAATCGAGATTAAAACATCCACCACATTCCCGTGAGCATCCCTGAAGCCAAACAACGGCACGACACCCAGGGCCATTGACTTGTGACTCGTCAACATAGCCCATGATGTTAAGATATCCAGGGGGAATTTCTGTTCGTTCTAAATAGGGATGTTTTTTGACTGTCATTTGGCTCCTCCTAATTACAAAAAACTGTCAGGTTTCTCTATTTTTTTAGTTAGTTAATTAGACTTTTAAAACGGCAACTATAATACTATTCCTTATGGTTAGGACATTGATAAAATCACCAACTACTATAGCAATCAGGTTTCATTGATGAGAATATTAGGATTAGGATAAAACACAGTTTTAAACCCTTACAAATCAGTATTGTAGGGACATAATATTATTATGTCCTCATCGGTTCTCATCTATCATTTCTGATTGCTATATATATTTATATTGCTTTCTCTATCCTAATTTTAAAATAAGAATCGACCCCAAACTGTAACAATTTTTTCAAAAATGCCTATTGCTATACTGATGTAGCCGATCTATAATCAACCACAATCTACAAGTTTGAAATATTCCCCCATCATGAATCTTATGAACAGTGATTTTATTTATACTTATCCTCCATTAATTCCCGGTATTTTGAAACGACGGTATAAACGTTTTTTGGCTGATATTGAGTTAGAATCGGGGGAAGTTATTACGGCCCATTGTGCTAATACGGGACCCATGATTGGGGTCTGTGATGTTGATAGTAAGGTTTATGTTTCTCAAAGTAATAATCCTAAGCGAAAGTTGGCTTATAGTTGGGAATTAATTGAAGTTAATCAGACTTGGGTTGGTATTAATACTGCTTTGCCTAATCGAGTCATTAAGCAGATGTTGGAGCAAGAAAAACTGCCCTCATTGCAAGGAAAATATAATAAGGTTCGTTCTGAAGTTCCCTATGGAAAAGATAAGAAAAGTCGTATTGATTTTCTCTTAATGGATGATGCTGGAGAAAAAAACATTTATTTAGAAGTTAAAAATACTACTTTAGCACAAGATAATATTGCGTTATTTCCTGATACGGTTACTACTCGGGGTCAAAAACATTTACAAGAATTAATGGACTTATTACCTGATGCTGAACCGATGATGTTATACTTCATTAACCGGGGAGATTGTCAGATATTTTCTCCTGGAGATGATTATGATCCCAACTATGGTAAATTGTTTCGAGAAGCGATGAATAAAGGTGTGAAGATATTACCTTGTCGCTTTGAAATTACACCCCAGGGGATTCGTTATTTAGGACTTGCTCCCTTAAAATTATAAAAAAAGCGTTATGATAAATAAGGTTAAGGATTGTTAAGCCGTGTGGGGATATGACAGACACAAACAGCATTCGTATTCGAGGTGCTAGACAACATAACCTGAAAAATATTGATCTTGAACTTCCTCGCGATCGTCTGATTGTCTTTACAGGGGTTTCTGGTTCGGGGAAGTCATCTTTAGCGTTTGATACTATTTTTGCTGAGGGACAACGACGTTATGTAGAGTCCCTGAGTGCTTATGCAAGACAGTTTTTAGGACAGTTGGATAAACCAGATGTGGATGCGATCGAAGGGTTAAGTCCAGCTATTTCTATCGATCAAAAATCTACCTCCCATAACCCCCGTTCAACGGTGGGAACGGTAACGGAAATCTATGACTATTTACGGTTATTATTTGGTCGTGCCGGAGAACCCCATTGTCCTCACTGCGATCGCTTGATTACTCCTCAAACCATCGATCAAATGTGCGATCGAGTCATGGAACTTGCGGATCGTACTAAGTTCCAGATTTTAGCTCCTGTGGTTCGAGGCAAAAAGGGAACCCATAAACAGTTACTTTCTAGTTTAGCATCTCAAGGATTTGTACGGGTGCGGGTGAATGGTCAGGTTAGGGAACTTTCGGATAATATTGAGTTAAAAAAGAATCATTATCATAACATTGAGATTGTTGTTGATCGTCTCATCAAAAAAGAAGGAATTGAAGAAAGATTAGCAGATTCTTTAAGCACTTGTTTAACCCATGCAGACGGTTTAGCTGTTATTGATATTATTGGAGATGAAGAGAAAAATGGACATTCAGAAATCATGTTTTCAGAGAACTTTGCTTGTCCAGAACATGGGGCAGTTATGGAAGAATTATCCCCTCGTTTATTCTCGTTTAATTCTCCTTATGGAGCTTGTCCTCATTGTCATGGACTCGGAAGTTTACGACAATTTTCTCCTGATTTAGTAATTCCTGATCCTACGGCACCGTTATATACAGCGATCGCTCCTTGGTCAGAAAAAGATAATGCTTATTATTTATCTTTGCTCTATAGTATTGGACAAACTCACGGTTTTGAAATTCAAACCCCCTGGAATAAATTAACCCAAGAACAACAAGATATCTTATTATATGGAAGCGAGGAACCGATTTGGTTTGATCAAGACTCTCGGTTTAATAATGAGCAAGGATATTATAAGAATTTTAAAGGTATTCTAGCTATGTTAGAAAGAAATTATCAAGAAACTAGCTCAGAAATAATTAAGCAGAAAATGGAGAAATATATTGTCGATCAAGTTTGTGAAGTTTGTCACGGAAAACGACTAAAACCAGAAGCTTTAGCAGTGCGTTTAGGTCAATGTAGTATTGATGAGTTAACCAGTGTTTCTATTGATAAATGCTTAGAGAAAGTCCATAGCTTACAATTAACTCCAAGGCAAAAAATAATTGGAGAATTGGCATTAAAGGAAGTGACAAGTCGATTACAATTTTTGCTTGATGTAGGATTAGATTATTTAACATTAAATCGAGGCACAGCAACCTTATCAGGAGGTGAAGCTCAAAGAATTCGTCTCGCTACCCAAATCGGCTCTGGGTTAACAGGGGTATTATATGTGTTAGATGAACCCAGTATTGGTTTACATCAACGGGATAACGGACGCTTATTAAACACCTTAAAAAAATTGCGAGATTTAGGGAATACTTTAATTGTTGTTGAACACGATGAAGAAACCATAAGAACAGCCGATCACTTAGTTGATATTGGACCATTAGCAGGAATTCATGGAGGACAAGTTGTTTCTCAAGGGAATTTTCAAACTCTTCTAAAAGCTAAACAATCTCTAACGGCTGATTATTTATCAGGTAAAAAACTAATTAAAACCCCAGGAAAACGTCGTGAAGGAAATGGAAAATTCCTATCTTTAAAAAATTGTCATGCTAATAACTTAAAACAGATAGATGTAGAAATACCTCTAGGAAAATTAGTTGCTATTACAGGGGTTTCAGGATCAGGAAAATCTACATTAGTCAATGAGTTACTATATCCTTCCTTACAACATCATTTAACCAAAAAAGTTCCTTTGCCTAAGTTTCTTGATCAAGCAACGGGACTGGATGCGATTGATAAAGTAATTATTATTGATCAGTCTCCTATTGGGAGAACCCCTCGCTCTAATCCTGCAACTTATACAGGGATTTTTGATAGTATTAGGGAGTTATTTTCTCAGACTGTAGAAGCTAAAGCAAGGGGTTATAAACCAGGACGATTTTCTTTTAATGTTAAAGGAGGAAGATGTGAAAATTGTGGGGGACAAGGAGTTAATGTCATCGAGATGAATTTTTTACCCGATGTATATGTTCAATGTGAAGTTTGTAAGGGAGCAAGATATAATCGAGAAACCCTACAAGTTAAATATAAGGGACATTCTATTGCTGATGTTTTAAACATGACAGTAGAAGAAGCATTAAAGGTATTTGAAAATATACCAAAAGCAGTCAAACGATTACAAACCCTAGTAGATGTTGGTCTAGGTTATATTAAATTAGGACAGTCTGCTCCGACTTTATCAGGAGGAGAAGCACAACGGGTTAAACTAGCATCAGAGTTATCTCGTCGAGCAACAGGAAAAACCTTATATTTGATTGATGAACCCACCACAGGATTATCATTTTATGATGTTCATCACTTATTAAATGTGCTACAAAGATTAGTAGATAAAGGTAATTCTATTCTGGTAATTGAACATAATTTAGATGTGATTCGATGTTCAGATTGGATTATTGATTTAGGACCAGAAGGAGGGGATAAAGGCGGTAATATTGTTACATTTGGCTCCCCTGAAGATGTCGCTAAACATCCTAACTCTTATACGGGAAAATATTTAAAAGAAGTCTTGAAACAATATCCAGTTGAAGAAATAGAAAATGAAAATTAATTTCACAATTCTACAAGTATTTTATAATTAATTTTTTTTAAAAAAAGCTAAGTATTATTTATTACATATTTTCTTGTCAATGTGAGTTCGACAGAACATAAAATCGATGGTTTAATACCAATTTCAAAAACTTAGACTACAGATATAAATGTTGTAGGGGTCAACGGCCGTTGACCCCTACGAGAATGTGTAGTCAAACTTTAGGAAATTGGTTTAAGAGTCACATCTTTAACTCGAAACCCTGATTCTTTCGTTAAAAATGTTCCAACTCCGAACCCCGAACTCACGTCGAAGAGAGCCGCTTCGCGGTGCGCCTTTTTTACTGTTGCGCAACAATAACAGTTCTCAAAATGCACCAATAAGTCGATTTATTCGAGTGCTAGGATTTTGTCTGAGTCGGTAGCGATCGCCTTTTTTACTGTTGCGCAACAATAACAGTTCTCAAAATGCAGCTATCAGTCTATTGACTAAGCGTGCTAGGGTTTTGTCTGAGTAGGTAGCGATCGCCTTTTTTACTGTTGCGCAACAATAACAGTTCTCTGAATGCACCAATAAGTCGATTTATTCGAGTGCTAGGATTTTTTCTATAGCACTAGGCATCAAGGAAGGGGACATTTTTCTTTTCCCTATTATATAACCTGTTATAACAGGTTATATAAGTTGAGATTTCAACGCGAGAAGGTAGCGATCGCCTTTTTTACTGTTGCGCAACAATAACAGTTCTCTGAATCCACGAATAAGTCTATTTACTAAGCGTGCTAGGATTTTGTCTGAGTCGGTAGCGATCTCGAAGATATCCGCTTCGCGGTGCGCCGTTTATTTGGAAGACTTCAACTTGAAGGCAATATTTTGATGAGGATGAAGATCGAAATAGAGAAACTGTCCTGCACTGTGGATAGTCCAGTAGGGATCGTGTTGGTTGTATGGTTGAGAGCCAATGTAGCGTTGATCAATAGAATTATAAATAACCTTATATTCCCCGATCACAGGTACATAAACCTCTGCATTACACTCCACCATGTAGGGCGTTTCATTGCGCACAAAGATAAGATCATGCTGATGATCTTCCCACTTATCAGACTCAAAACCGATGTCGCTACCCCATCTAATAAAACTGAACCATTTACGTTCATTATTAGACCCATTGCGAATCATAGAATGGATTCCGTGACGTGCTAAAGCAGGTTCATGGCGAAGAAGTTGATTGAGATCATGAAAATTATTAGCAATCTGTTGCTGGTGCATCGCTGCATAATCCCCTGTTTTTGACCAATCAACCCCACGAAACACATCAAAATACCCTTCCTCTCCAAACTCATCCCCCTGGAAGATCATCGGTGCGCCCGGTCGAAACCAACAAAGGGCCGCTAACCCAATCAGAGGAATATGATTGCCTAATTCTGTAATTAATCGAACCTTCCCATTAGCACACTCATCATGGGTATTCATCGCATTAACCATCTGTTCCGGACTCTTATTATGAATAAGAATCTCGATATGCTCAATCAAACGCTGTTCAATAGGAATTTGTAGATAACTGCGAATACGGTGCATTTCTCCCATATTTTGGGCATAAGTAAAACCCAGTCCTCCCTCATCCACAGGACAAGCAAGTTTAGGAAACACTCGTCGTGACTCTTCGGCAATGGTAATAAAATTCGCTGCCGTATGTTGTAAACGAGCGTGTAAATCACGGAGAAAACGCAGGCCAGCAAAATCCATTGCTTCTGAGAGCCAATATCCCCGTTCCTCAAAATAGCGATCGCCCCCTAAATTATTAAACACTTCCCAATTTTCCAACTCAACGCTTTCACGATTATTTCTGGGCCAATCCCAAAAACCCCGATCGTAGTCAAAAAAGATTTGAGCAGCGACCGCATCGATCCGCGCACCATCGACTCCCAGTTCCTGATGTAGATAAGTACACAGTCCAATCAGGTAATTTTGAACATAAACATCCCCTACATTATAGATACGACTATTCCATTGATTATTCCAACCTCTTGCACCCGAATGATGATACAAATCCGTTCCGTCATAGTTGGCCAGTCCACAGTCCCAGTCTTGTACTCCAAACCCCAAAGGAACATCTACAATAATCCCGATTCCGTGAGCATGACAATGATTGACTAAATATTTGAAATCATCCACCGTTCCATGACGTTCATAGATCGCATAAGGACATCCCACCAAATAGCCCCAGGATTGATGGATAGGAGTTTGAAACGGAGGCATAATCTGAACATGGGTAAACCCCATATAACCCAAATGATCAACAATTTTATGAGCAATATCCCGATAGTTTCCATCCCAAAAAGTGGATAGGTGCATCTCATAAATACTCATCGGTTCATGAGGGAGATCAATGTGTTTATGAGTCCACTGAAAATAATTGCGATCGCCGACAACACTATTAAAATTACGAGTGTCATCATTTCCCCAAGTTACTGCAAGCTGAGGACTAAAGGGATCGATCCGCGCCATTGCATAGGGTTGAGTGAGATAATCATTTTTATTCTCAATATAGTATTTATATTCGCGCCAAGTGAGATTTTCTGGAATGGTAATTTCCCAAACTCCCTCTTCATTGCGTGTCATGGGTTCAGCGAAACGATCCCATCCATTCCCTTCTCTTATTAAGGCTACACTGGTCGCACGGGGAGCATAAACTCGAAAGGTTGTTTGATTATGCTGGGGGTGTGCGCCAAAATACTCATAAGGGTAATCTCGCTTAATAGTTTCAAGGGACTGTTCTTTCACAAGGATACTCCAGGGGCTTAAGAAAATCGGAAGTTTAAGGGTGGCCTAATAATCTTACAGCATTGAAGTCTCTATACTTTGAAAAACATGGATGCTCATCTAACAAGGGAAAACAAGGCTTAAGCTGTATCTTCCCTTGTTAAACTAATATTGCACCACCATCACTAACAATGGTAGTCCCTGTGAGATAAGTGTTGTTCATTAGGAATAAATATGCCTCCGCTATTTGTGAGGGTTTTCCCAGTCCGAGAGGTATTTTGTCTTCCATTTCCTTTAACTGGGTAAATCCAGGGGAAACAGCATTAACTCTAATGGGAGCAAGTTCTAAGGCAAGAGATTTACATAAAGATTCTACTGCACCATTAATTGTACTCAAAGTGGAAAAACCTAAATGGGGACGAATACTTAAACTTCCTGAAGAAAAAACAATACTTCCCCCAGAATTAATTTGTTTATAAGCTAGTTTAGCGATATTGTATTGACCCCAAAGCTTGGTTTCAAATGCGTGACGGACATCTTGAGTATTTAATTCTAAAAATGGAGCAATAATTAAAGGGGACTTTACTGTTATCGCAATATGATCAATAAAACCAATTTTTTCGAGTAATTGTTTGATTTCACTCTCTTTAGTAATATCAAAAGAAAAATATTTACACTCTTGAAGATTGTTTATTTTCCGTAATTCAGGAGCTTGTTCTTCAGCCGATTTGGAAGCAATAATAACATTACCTCCTTGTTCTTTAACTTGTTGAGCTAAAGCTAATCCGATTCCCGAACTTCCGCCAATAATAAGCGCTGTTTGATTTTTCATATTCATTACCTATAGCTCCAATAAATATCTTTAGTTATTCCCTGCTTGTTGCTCTCTTTTGTTTCTTTCGGGATCGGTTTCCAGTTCAATATACAAGCAGTCAATTCCTTCTCTTTCTAAGAGGTCTAATATGGCTAAGTTTAATTTTCTTTCAGCAGCAAAGTAAAAGCTAAGAGAAGTAACATGAGCTCTAATTTCAATAACACGGGCATTCTGTTCAATTTTTTTAAACCTGACTAAACATTTCTCATAACACCCTTCAATAGATGCTGGTAATTTTTCAAGTCCCTCACAAATACGACTGGTTTGTTGGGCTGAAATTCCATCAATTTTTAGATGTAAATTAATCCCAAATTTTCCGTCTTCGGCATTCTGTGACCAGTTGGCAACGATTCCAGAAATCATTTTAGAATTAGGCATTTTCGTAATACAACCCCATACCGTATCATGAATGGTTGTGGTTCTAAAACCAACATTTAAGACTTGCACCATGTTTGAGAATCCTGAAATGACGAGCCAATCTCCTTCTTTATAAATAGCATCAGAATAAATAATTATTGTACAAAACCAATCATAAAGGATATCTTTAAAGAGTAAACCTAAGGTGATTCCTGCACCCCCTAATAACCCAACCAGGGCAGCCGCCGACTGTCCTAAAAACATCTCACTTATCTTAAGAGCTATGAGAATAATCGCAATCGCTTGAAAAATTTTGGGCATCAAAGGCTTTAATAATTCATCGAGTTCACTGTCAGTATGCAGCAACACTTCAGCAATGATTTGACCCAAGATAGAAGAAGCTCGATAAACGAAATAAGCAATGATTAAAATAACAATTAGGTTAAGAAATTGATCGATGGTTTGACTTAAGTTAGCTCCTAAATTATCTGAGAGAATATCTTTACTTAAGTACAATCCACCAATGAGAATTAAACCGCTTAAGCAGGGTTTCAAAATACCAATTAACTCATCATCGAGTGTAGTTTCAGTTTTGCTGGTGAGGCGTTCAAGGCGTTTGAGAATAATCCCAGTCAAAAACACTCTTAAAAACTGCGTCACCGCTAGAATAATTACTACAACTGCAATTTTACCAATGGGGAAGCCAGAGGCATTAATGTTTGTCAGAGTTGTCCAAAATGTTTCCATAATTCGTTACATTCTCGAATCGAAAGGCGGGATGTTAGAGCCAATTATTTTCGGTAAGACCATTAGCAAGTTAATTATAAGGTAGGCTTTACCTACCTTATAATTAACGTTATTATTAATTAATAATAACTCCACTGTCACGGGCAATAAATTACCAGTGTTGCGTTACCTGTGTTTATCTGTAAAATATAGAAAGAACAAACCCAACTGATTCTGAGTTCACAGCTTAATTAAATGTCTCCAGAAAAATCATCGACCTTGATCATTCCTCAATTGATTATTGGACTCGGAAACCCCGAAAAAAAATATGAAAAAACTCGTCATAATATTGGCTTTGAAGTTGTTGATCTATTAGCCGAAAACTGGCAAATGAACTGGAAAGAAAACCGCCGTTTTCAAGGACTCATCGCTGAAGGAACGACTTCAAATCGGCAAAAAATTTATCTCTTAAAACCCCTGACTTATATGAACCGTTCAGGACAATCAGTACGGGCGGTTACGGATTGGTATAAACTACAATTAAGTGATGTTTTAGTTATCTATGATGATATGGACTTACCCATTGGTAGGATGAGAATGCGTCTATCTGGGTCAGCCGGCGGACATAATGGCATGAAATCTATTATTTCCCATCTCAACGGTCAAGTCTTTCCTCGTCTCCGTATTGGTATTGGTAAATCTAATCAGACAGATAACACCATTTCTCATGTTTTAGGACGATTTGCTCCCGAAGAAAGAACCATTATTAATAAAACCTTTCCCTTAGTCCTTGATGCCATTGAAATGAGTCTGGGAGAAGGGATTGAAAAATCCATGAGCTTTTTCAATAGCCAGAAGGCTACTCCATAGAGTATAATGGGGTGTTGTATACTGTGTCATTATAGTCTTCGACTAACGGGAGGGGCAATTGGAGCCTAGATTTATATTAAAAGTATTATGGTTAGATGCTAATGTAGCGATCGCCGTTGACCAAGTGGTAGGAAAAGGAACGAGTCCCTTAACCGCTTATTTTTTCTGGCCGCGGGATGATGCTTGGCAGCAATTAAAAGATGAACTCGAAGCCAAACACTGGATACTAGAAAACGAAAGAATTGAAGTGTTAAACAAGGCCACAGAAGTCATTAACTATTGGCAAGAGCTTCGTAACCAAGGGAAGAGTATTACCATGAAAGAAGCACAAAGTAAATTCCCAGAAGTGACTTTTAGCGGTAGTAATTAATAATTAATAATGGATAATTGAGAATGGATAATTAATCGTTATTTGATTATCCCTACAATTATCCTTATTTTGACCTAGAAAAACGATAAACTCGATAGTCAATATCAGGAAAAATATTATCCATCTCCTCAATTTGATTTAACCAAGTTTCATTAAACGATCCCAGTTGAAAATCATCATAAATCTGATTCAATCGAAATAGATGGGTTTTCGTGCGTTCAACGGCATAAGGAACCATAGTGCCAGTGCGCATAATAAAAGCCCAGTCCGACGCTTGGGCTAACAATAATTCTCTTGCTGCTTGATTTAATGCTCTTTCTTGCAACTCGTTTTGAGGATCCCGATGGCTTAACTCTATCATTCGTTCCGTTGCTTGATGAAGGTGAGGATAAATCCAACTATTGCTATCATTGAGCCAAAATTCATGAAACCCCTTGTAACCCCAACTCGACTGAGTTAGACGACACACCTGTTGAGTGGGGTTATGACGTAAATAGTCCGCTAAATGAACCAGATCAAAAGTATTTTGATCGTACCAAGTCTTACGAAATAAATAATCCAAAAACCAAGGGCCTTCATACCACCAATGACCGAATAACTCAGCATCATAAGGAGACACGACAATAGGATGACGCTGCATAATACCCGCTAAATGGCCAATTTGCTGTTCACGATTGTACATAAAATTCCCTGCGTGTTCAGCGGCCTTTTCCCTTGCCCAATAAGGATCATAAAGGGCTTTCTCCTCCATTTTGCCTTGAATATTGGTAATTTTATGATATTTAATCCCCGTATTTTTCCGTTGTCCATTGGGCATAATATAGGGCTTAATATAATCATAATCCGCTTCCCAACCCAAATCCTTATAAAACTCCCGATATTCAGAATCCCCTGGATATCCTGTTTTAGAGGACCAAACCTGACTAGAGGACTCATGATCCCGCGCAAAGGCGGCCACCCCCGTTTCCGTAAATACAGGGGCATAAGTACCATGACGAGGGCGAGGGTGTGCCGATAAAATGCCATGGCCATCCACAATAAAATAACGTAAACCCGCTTGGGCCAGCATTTCTTCCAACCCTTCATAATAGGCACATTCAGGCAACCAAATCCCTTTTGGGGGACGGCCAAAATTATCCTGATAATGATCACAAGCGACTTTAATTTGCGCCCATACTGCTTGAGGGTACATTTTCATCAAGGGAAGATAACCATGAGTTGCCCCACAGGTCATAATTTCCAGATTATTGCTCTCTAGAAACTGTTTAAACCCTAAAATTAAGTCACCATTGTACTGTTCCCAAGTGGCACGAATATTAGCAAACTCTTGGGCATAGAATTCAGCTAAATAGCGAATATGACCATTGTGTTGATTATTTTCAATTTCTTTAACAATTAATTCTTGTAACTGCCCCAGATGATGGTTATAGCGTTCTTGTAATAAAGGATCTCGTAACATGGACACCAGAGGCGGAGTCAAACTCATGGTCATCTTGAAATCGATGCCATCCCGTTCTAATCCTTCAAACAAGCGAAGTAGAGGAATGTAAGTTTCTGTAATTGCTTCATAAAGCCATTCCTCCTCTAACACATAATCCCTCTCAGGATGTCGCACAAAGGGTAAATGAGCATGAAGGACAAGGGCAACATAACCAAGAGCCATAATAACTTAATGGGAGAACTGAGACAAACAGATGGGCAATGTGGTTTTAAGCCATTGCGTAGCATTATCTTAGAATCACCGTTGATTGATCGCAAGGAGAAATCAAGAATCTTCACTTAAGCGTAACCCCAGAGCATCTGCATTGGCTGGCAACCCTTCAGCCAATGCAAGAATTTCGAGAGCATTGGCCAATTTTTTCAGAGCAGAGGGAGAATATTCAATGATATGGGCAGGTTTTAAGAAGGTTTCCACTCGCACCGAAGAAGCATAACGAATTAAGCCAGAAGGGGGTAAAATGACACCCCCACCCCCTAAATAATCTCCCAAGACTTTTGGGGTACAACTCCCGATTAAAAGACAGCCGACGGCACGAATTTTCTGGACAAAATCCCAAGGTTCCCCTACCGTTAACATCAAATAATGGGGCGCAAATTCATTGGTGATGCTAATGGCTTCTTCGATGGAATCGACAACAATAATTAATCCATAATGGGCGATCGCTTTTTCTGAGAGAATACCATAAGCATTATCTTGGAGTTTTTGTTGTACTTTGGCTTGGATTTTTTGCCCTACCTCTAGATCAGAGGTTAAAACGATGACGGCACTACTGGGATCTTGTTCCACTTGGGCTAATAAGTCGGCAGTAATATGGGCTTCATTGGCGGTATTATCGGCAATAATAAATAATTCTGAAGCATCGATAGGGATATCGGTAGTAACGTTACCATAAACCATCCTTTTAGCGAGAATTACGTCTAGTCCCCCAGTGCCAGTAATCACGTCCACTTTGGGTAAGGTTTGGGTTCCATAGGCTAAGGCTCCAATGGCTTTGGCTCCCCCTAAACCATAAATCTCATTCACCCCTGTGATTTGAGCAGCAACTAAAATATCTGGCGGAACTTGTCCCGTTTCATCCGTTGGTGTCATCAGGATAATCTCAGGCACTTGAGCGATTTTAGCAGGAATAATTTGCATGAGTACCTGACTAATGGGAGAAGTTTGATCCCCAGCAACATAGATTCCAGCACGTTTGAAGGGGGTGTAGCGTTTACCAATCACTACATCATCTGTTTCAAATTTGACGGAAGCGGTGGGCAGTTGCTGTTTATAGAAGCTTTCTAGGTGTTGAGCAATAGTTGAAATGGCATCGAGGAGTTCTTTGGGAATTTTTTGATAGGCTGCGTCTAGCTGTGAACCCCTCACTTTAAGCTCCCTGATCGTAATAGGGGGTTGATTGGGTTGTAATAAGCCTTGATCCCCTTGCTGCTTGATTCTTTCCAGAATTTCCCCCACAGCAATCTCTTTTGCTTGAATCTCATCTCGATAAGGACGATTGCGGATTCGTTGCAATTCTGTTTTTATCTCAGCTGACTGGGTGATGATTCGCAGCATGGAATTATATCGTTTTCTAATGTCTAATAACTTAGTAGCTAAAAATAGGAGTCAAACGGAATAAATGGTCATTAAACTCCTAAATATTAAATAAGTAATCGTATCCATCATTACGGTGGATAAATCTCTCTAAGAACTTGATATTTTGGGAGACTCTTAAACCATTTAATTTAACCTCAAATCCGTTCAAGGTTGGTGTTTTGACTCTAGCGGTGTACACTCCTGCCATAGCGGCCTTCCTATCTTTGTCAAGTCGGAACTTAACTAAGTCCCCTGCACAACAGTGTTCATAAATGGTTTTCGGTTTAATTGGTTGGCCATTTTTGTCTAAAGCAGGAAACCCAGAAGCGTTACATCTTACTGCTTGTCTATTACCATGTCCCTTACACAGAACAATTAATGGTTGTTTTGTTAGCAAGTTAATCTCAGCACCCGACTCCCCAACACAAGCAGCATCTATACTGTGAGACTTGAGTAGGCCAAGTTTTACTCTATTGTGTTTAGTCCTACCTCCACTCCAACACTTGACATTTGAGCATAATTGTTTTGCTTTTTCAACAATGGCAAATCTTGTGGAGTTAACCGCACTGGCACTAGCTAATGGTTTAGGAGCATGGGTGAGGATTTTTTTGAGTAAATTGGGCTTATGTTGAAGAAAGTCCCTAACATCTTGTGTTCCTTTTGCTTGGTTACAGTGTTGACAAGCTAAAGTCAGATTGCCTATGCGATCGCTTCCACCATTGGCTTTGGCCTTAATATGTTCTATTTGTAATGGTTTGTTGGTTGCCCCACAGTACACACATTGGCGACCCCATTTTTCTAGTAGGTATTCTCTGACTTCATAACCAAATAACGTACCTTGTTGATACTCCTGACCGGAGATTTCAGGATTATCTAGTTTTTGTAGGTCAAATCTTACCAGTTCAATCTCAATAGTTTTAATCGGACACCAAGACATAAACCTTTTCATCCAAGTCTCGGTGGTTTCTAAACGGTGTCTCAGACTTGGTGCTAACCAGCCTTGAGGTTTAGAGCGATTGAATCTTTTTGGTCTGTAGCGCAGTTTTCTTGTTCTTCTACTGCGTCTAAAACCTGCTCTTTTTGTCAGGGACTCTTTGATGAGTTGTCCTCGATGCTTTAACTCCATCCTGAATACTATATCTTGGCCACATTGGATAGCAAAACCTGTCCAAGTTGCGCCTGGGTCTATTTTTAGTATGTATTCTTTAGTGTTGGCTATCTCAAAGCCACTAGAGTTAATGAGGACGTAAGGATAAGTGCGAAAAGTTTTAGCCTTCTGTTGAGACTGCAACTTTCTTGCTCTAGCAGGGTGAACCATGTCTAGAGGTTGTTTATTGGAGTCTATTTGAAAGACATAGTTTGGCATTTCTGCTGCTCTCTTTAAGAGGTTAAGTTGGCTTCGACAATGCTTATAGGCTTGTTAGTGGTGTTCGGTGTTCCACCTGTTAATGGGCGATGTTCCGGGGCCGACGCTTGAGACTAGCTAATCTCATTAAGTCATGACCTATAAGCGTAGCTCTGCTAGGAGCTTAGTCTGGTGTGAGAAGACTCCAAATTACTCCGAAATCTACCGTTTAATTACGGTTTAACACTCACTCTCAGATAAATGGAACTTTGGCAGATAAACCTAGTTCTCAGGAGTATGTTATTTATCTAGCTTACCTTGTATTTCTAAAATTGTAGGGTGTTGATGAATCGAGTTTTCTGATTATTCTTTGTCCTCATAAGCGGCCCCTAGATAGAGTTGTCCCACTTTGGGATCATTGAGTAAGGCTTCTCCGGGTCCTTCAAAGCGATCCCGCCCACTTTCTAATACATAAGCCCGATCCGCCATCATCAGAGCTTTTTTGGCGTTTTGTTCCACTAAAACAATGGCTTTTCCGGTGCTATTGATGGCTTGAATTTGCTCAAAAACACTATTCACTAAAATAGGCGATAAGGCTGCAGAGGGTTCATCGAGTAAGAGAACATCAGGCTCCAACATTAAGGCTCGTCCCATAGCTAACATTTGCCTTTCTCCCCCTGATAGGGTCCCCGCTTTTTGACGACGACGTTCCGCCAGTCGGGGAAACATGGTGTATATTTTTTCTTTTTGTTGTTTCAATGAACCATTACTAATAAAGGCTCCCATTTCTAGGTTTTCTTCGATACTTAGGGTGCCAAAAACATTGGAAATTTGCGGGACATAACACATTCCTAATTTGACGATTTGATCGGATTTTAATCCTGTGATATCTTGCCCTTTAAAGATAATTTTCCCTTGATTGGTTTTTAAAAGTCCAAAAATTGTTTTCACTAAGGTGGATTTTCCGGCACCATTCGGACCAATAACCGCCACTAATTCACCTAGGGAAATATGAAAGTTTATGCCCTGTAAGATATTCAAATCTTTTACATATCCTGCATAAACTTCCTTAACTTCTAAGATATTTTCCATATTTTAAAGGGGGTTTTCCTATTTTATTATTCAATTATTATCGTTGTTAGACTAGGGCGTTTTTTGCAGTTCTGGTCTTTCTTCTGGTATGATAGCTCCTTTTACAGGACAAACTTGTAAACAAATTCCACAATCAATACAAGTGGCAAAATCGATCCAATACCAATCGGTTCCCTTGACATTTTTTCCGGGACCTTCATGAATACAAGCAACGGGACAAGCATCGACACAATCAGCAACGCCTTCACAGGTTTCAGTTACAATAGTGTGTGGCAAGGGTATTCTCCTGGGTAATTTACATTGTTCATTATTTTAAACTATCTTGGTCAATATGGTCTTTGTTTTCAACATCTCAATACTTATACAGTTGACAAGGCTGTTGTGATAAAGATGTTTATAGTACAGTTTTTCTTGATATTATTCCCATTTATATATTCTCTAAAATGACTGAGCATACTCGCCTTAAATTTTCTACCAATATTTCTCATATCATCATTGCTTCTTTAGTTGTTATTACGGTAACGCTCTATTTCTATTTTGTTAAGTTTGATAGTAATATTACTGGTTTTTTTCGCATTGGTTCGATTTTACCTTTGTCTCCTTTTTTGAATGCTGAAAATACGTTAATTTATCAAGGAGAAATTGGTTATGATGGTCAACAATTTTTGAGTTTAGCCCTTGATCCTTTTTTACAAAATCCAGAAACAATTAATAGTTTAGATCATCCTATTTATCGCTATCGTCGTATTTTATATCCTCTGATTAGTTACATCTTAGCTTTAGGAAATAAAACTTTAATTCCTTATATAATGGTGGCAATTAATGCGGTTTCTATTATTGCTCTTGTCGCAATTACTAACTTATATTTTAAATTAGATAATCTTGGTAAATATCAAGGTTTATTTGCCTTATCTATTCCTGGTATTTGGATGGTTTTATCTTTAGGTACGGCTGATTTATTGAGTAGTGTTTTTTTGCTGGCTTCTTTTTATTGTTATCGTTATCATAAGTATGAAGCGACAGCTATTTTTATTAGTCTAGGTTGTTTAACGAGAGAAACCTTATTAATTGTTTGGTTTTCCCTATTTTTAACCAGTGTTATCGAGAGAAAGTTTAAACAAATTCAATGTTTATTATGGGGTTTAATTCCGCCTATTTTATGGACAGTTTATATTAGTTTTCTTGATTTACCAGGGAAAGTAAGAGTTAAGGATAATTTTGGTTTTCCTCTTATGGGAATCATCAATAAACTTATTAGTATCTTAACAGGAGGAGTTAATGGAAGAAATTTGTTTGAAGCTTATATGTTTTTTATTTTACTATTGAGTCTTGTGGCTATTTTTCTTATTTATATAAAACAACCTAAAGATAATTTATTGATTCTGGTTAGTACCCTTTTCTATAGTTTAATGTTTGCTTTTAGTAGTATGACAATTTTAGGCTATTATTTAGACTATTCAAGAGTATTTATGGATGTCTATTTTTTACTATTACTCAGTCTCAATAAAACTAAAATACCTTACAAAACTATGTTATTTTCAGCTTCAGGAATCGGGAGTTTAGCCTTTCTTATTTTTCATTCTTAAAATAGTATTATGTCCCTACAAATATATCTTGGTAGGGATCTAACACTGTGCTTTATCCTCCCCCTAATTTTCCCATAACTGAAACCTGATTGCTATATGATATAATGAATTAATAAATATAAACAGAATAATTATGTTAACGTCTACAGATTTTACTGGTCTTATTAATCAACGCTTTTTTAATAACTTTTTACCCATTCCCGCAACCAATCAAATTATTCTAGGAACCATTGCGCCTAATTTTATTTTACCTGATATTACTAATAATCGTACAGTTAAATTATCAGACTATTTTCATCAAAAACCTATAATTTTAGCTTTTACTCGCATATTTACAGAGAAGCAATATTGTCCTTTTTGTTATCCTCATATTATTAGTCTTAACAAGTATTATGAGCGATTTGTTGACCGTGGAGTAGAGATTTTAATGATTACCAGTACCGATGCAAAACAAAGTGAAATTGTTGTCAGAGATTTAGGCTTAAAAATGCCTTTATTAAGCAATCCTGATTGTCGAGTATTTAGAATGTATCATACAGGACAAGCATTAGGCGCACCCCTTCCAGCACAGTTTATATTAGATAAAACGGGAAAAATACAATATAAACATCTATTTTCTTTTATGGATCATAATGCTAGTGTTGATCAATTATTACTCAAAATTTCTTAAAAATAAGGTGAGTAAAAAAAATCTTAATCATTCCCTTAGCTTGTAAAATTTGCCCACTCTACCAATTTTCATAATATAAAATAGCGATTTCGTCCTTGTCTTTTCGCTTGATATAAAGCGTCATCTGCTAAATCAATCACCTTTTTTGATGGGGTTTGATGAGTAGGAATAATACTCGCAATCCCTAGACTTATTGTAACATCATCACTAACTTTAGAACCTTTATGAGGTATGTTTAAGCTTTTAATTTCTTCAATGATTAATTGTGCCACTATTTCCGCCCCATTTAAGTCAGTATTAGGTAAGATTATTGCAAATTCTTCCCCCCCAAAACGAGCGACTAAATCTCCTGATCGCTTAACCATTTATTTGTGTTCATATCTTATTATTAAATTTCAAAAAATACTATTGAGTTGATAACTGATAATGGTTCACTAATAAATAGTTTACTTTTTTTCTAATTGACGACTTAATAAGGACATTGAATAACAAAATACCCAATAAATAGCAGCTACAAAAATATAAACTTCACCATAACGACCAATAAATTTAGGGTTAGCTAAAATAGATTGAGACATCCCTAATAACTCAACTAATCCAACAATAGCGAGTAAAGAAGTGTCTTTAAACAGACTAATAAATTGACCGACAATACTGGGAATAACAGCTTTTAAAGCTTGGGGTAAAACCACTAAAACTAATACAAAAAAAGGATTTAATCCCAGTGCTTTTGCTGCTTCCATTTGTCCTTTAGGAACTGATTGTAATCCCCCTCTGACATTTTCTGCTAAGTAAGCAGCACTAAATAAAGTAAATCCAGCAATGGCTCTAATAACTCGTTGAATCCGCATTTCTTGAGGTAAAATTAAGGGTACCATAACCTGTGCCATAAACAGAATACCAATCAAAGGTAAACCCCGAATTAGTTCAATATAAGCGATAGATAACCAACGAATAACAGGTAAATCACTTTGTCGTCCTAATGCTAATAATACCCCAAAGGGAAAAGATAAAACAATGCTAAAAACAGCAACAACAATCGTTAAAATTAAGCCACTAAAATCATCTAATCTTACCGAACGTAAAAAGAAAGCTCCTTGTAGTAATGCCAATAATAAAAAGAAGGTTATTGCCCAGATTAATGATAACCAATTACTCAAGTTAGGCAAACCATAAGTTATTTTTTTACCTATTAATGCAGTTACCATAAATAACAGTAAAATCCCTAATAATTTTAAGCTAGAAATAAGACTAATTGGTATTGATAGTAAACTAAAAAGAACAGCAATACTACCCAAAATGATCAAATTTATTTTATTGAATAATGTTGTTTTTTTAGATAAAATTCCCCAGGAAAAGCCTAATACAGTAACGATAATAGCTAAAGTTAGCCAAGTTCTCCATAACAAATTAATAGGATATTGCCCGACAAAAAATAAACGTAAATTAGCTCCAAGAACTTCCCATTGTGCTTGGAAGAAAATCCAAGTGATTAAACTAGAAATAAACCAATAAATTAAACCAATACTAACTAAGGTAAGAAGACTATTAAACCAATTACTAAAAAGATTTTTTTTCAACCAATTGATGGGACTCTGACCATTAGAAATTAAATCCGACATTATCAAACTAAACCAATAAAAATAAACTGAGAAAATAATGTAGAGTAAATTCATGAATTTACTCTACCAAATATCAAGAAACAACCTTGCTTGAAACAAGAGCATAAAAAGGATCAGCCGTTATCATTCCTAACATTTGTAAGAAACTAGGAAGAGGAGAAACATTGATAATAACTTCTGGTTTACTAAACTCTGGAACCGACCTAAAATAATTTTTAACTAATTGAATTCTCATGGCATCGGTGCCATCACGCCAAGCAGAAATTGCCTTTTGATAAAACATTCGATTAGAGAAACTAACAATAACTTTACCCCCAGGTTTAAGAATGCGATGAAGTTCCGAAAAAATGGCTTCAGGGTACTGCAAATATTGAACAGAAACTGCAATTAAAACAGCATCAAACTCATTATCTTCTAAAGGTAATTTCGGATTATCATTCAAGTTTTGTACAAAATAATGGTCAAGACGAGGATTTTTTATGAGTTCTTCTTGGTTCATTCCATGACCTTCTACATGAGAAAATTCTAGATTATCAGGAAGATGAGAAACCCAACTACTCATTAAATCTAAAATGCGTGTTTTCGGTTGTAACTGTTCTCCATAAAGATTGCTTAATTGATCAATAAACCCCTGATCAACATGAGTCACAAAACGGGGAGAAGCATAAAAATCATTATCATTAGTTGGATCAAGTTTATCTCTTTGAGCAGGTCTTAATAACATAAATTCAGCTATCAGTGAACTAGATTAACAAAACGATATTTACGTTTAACTTATCAACAGTAACATAGCCTTCTCCGTTGCTTCAACAGAAATAAGCTCTTGTGGTTGGAACTTTTGTACCGTTAAAGGGGCCGTAATTTGTTAAACTAGATAGATTAGGTAGTATTTGAACTTCGGACTGAATTATCTTTACCAAGATGATAGGGTCTAAAGCTCTGCCTTGGACAACAGAATGTGTTGATATCCCTATGATAAAAACAACTTCTGTCTGGGCTTAATATTATTAAGCTTCTACTAACCTCTGACTTCTGACTTCGTTAACGCGCCTATGGTTCATGTTAAGCGCATCGAATTATCCCATTTTAAATCCTTTGGTGGAACCACTGCCATTCCCTTCTTACCTGGATTTACGGTCGTATCAGGTCCTAATGGTTCAGGTAAATCGAATATACTCGATGCTTTATTATTTTGCTTGGGTTTAGCCACCTCAAAAGGAATGCGGGCAGAAAGATTGCCTGATTTAATCAATCATAATCATAGTAGCAATCGTAAGACCCAAGAAGCTTATGTTTCTGTCACCTTTGATGTCTCGGATATTTCCGACTTAGACACATTTAGTCTGGATCATCCTCCCATCACTAAAATAGGACTCAGTGAGGATAGTAATGGTGATGGTGTTTCAGAGAACATCGAGATAGATAATCATTTAATAACCAGTAGTGAATGGACAGTGACACGACGGTTAAGGGTAACAAAAGGAGGTAGTTATTCTTCGACTTATTATATTAATGAGCAACCCTGTAATGTTAGTCAACTTCATGAACAATTAAACCGTCTTCGTATTTATCCCGAAGGTTATAATGTGGTGTTGCAAGGAGATGTCACCCGCATTATTAGTATGAATGCCAAAGAAAGACGTAATATTATTGATGAATTAGCCGGGGTAGCAGAATTTGATCGCAAAATAGAAAAAACTAAAGAAACTCTAGAAGAAGTTAGAGAAAGAGAAGAACGGTGTCAAATCATTGAAGCTGAATTAAAACGCTCTTTAGAAAGATTAGCGGCCGATAGGGTGAAAGCAGAAAAATATCAAAAATTGAAACAACAAATTCATGAAAAACAAGCATGGGAAAAAGTTTTAGTTTGGAAATTATTTCAGCAAAAAATTACTCGTCTGGAAACTCAAATTCTAACGGGGGAAAAAGAAGAAGAGAAATTCAAAAAAACCATTAGTGATCTCGCTGAACAGATTGAAAATCAAACAGCTAAACTCGCTCAATTAAACCATCAAGTCAAAGCATTAGGAGAAGATGAACAATTAACCGTTGCTTCTCAATTGGCAACCCAAAAAGCCCAACGACAACAACGACAGCAACAACAACAAGAATTAGAAAATATTATTAAACAAAGTGAGATAGAGATAAAAGAAACAGAAACGATTATTAGTCAACAGCAACAAAACTTATGGCAACTGAATCAAGAAAGTGAGCATTTACAAAAAGAGACATTACCCCTCTTAAAAGAACAAAGAAATGGCACTCGTCACACCCTAGAAATGGTGAGAAAACAAGCAGCAGCAGTCGCAGAAGCTTCCGATGCTTGGGTACAAGAACAAGCAAAATTAAGCCGTCACATTTCTCAATTGCAAGAGACACTAAACCCTCAATTAACTCAACAAGCACAGTTAAAAGAACGCTATCAACAACTACAAAATAATATTAATGAGCAAACTCAGCAATTAGAAAGTATTGAAGAAGAATTAGAAACCCAACAGCAAGACTATGCGAAAATTTCTGTCCCTAACGAAGAAAAAATACAGACTCTAGCGCAACAATTAGCTACTGCACAACAAGATCAAAGTATTCTCCAAGAAACCCAAACCCGCTTAGATAAAGAATATCGAGAAAAACAACGACAATTAGATCGTTTAGAAGCCTCTCAACAGGCACAACAAGAAGCCCAAGGAACCTATGCAACTCAACTTATTCTTAGTTCAGATTTGCCAGGGGTTTGTGGTTTAGTAGCACAATTAGGACAAGTCAAACCCACTTATCAATTAGCACTAGAAATTGCCGCCGGAGCTAGATTAGGTTATGTAGTCGTCGAAGACGATACCATTGCTGCTGCAGGAATTAAGCTCTTAAAACAAGCAAAAGCAGGACGGGCTACCTTTTTACCCCTAACAAAAATTAGACCCTATGGAGGACAAAAAAATAATAGTTTACATCACGCTCAAGGGTTTATTGATTTAGCTGTTAATTTAGTGCTTTGTCGTCCTGAACATGAAAAGATTTTTTCCTATGTTTTTGGCAATACTGTTGTCTTTGAAACCTTAAATGATGCCAGACATCACTTAGGAAAACAGCGTATTGTTACCCTAGAAGGAGACTTATTAGAAACCAGTGGAGCCATGACAGGAGGCAGTCGCCCTAAACGATCTTCCCTTCGTTTTGGAACCTTAGTGCAAGGAGACTCACAAGAAATTAAAAGTCTCAGACAAAGATTAGTTGATTTAGAAGAATTACTATCTCGTAATGAGCAAGGATTACAACAAAAATCTCAACAAATTAATCAATTATCTCATGATTTAACTGAAGCGAGACAAAAAGGACTTGAGCAACAATTAAAACAACAACAGTTAGACAAAGAAATTCAGCGATTAAAAGGACAAAAAGAAAAAGTAAACTTACAACTATCTCGTTATAAACAAGAAGCGGAAACCTTAGACAGTCAACTGAAAATAATTGCCGCAGAAATTCCCCCTTTAACCATAGAATTACAACAAAAACAAGCAAGACTGAAAGAGTTAGAAGAATCCCATACCCATAGTGAATGGCAAGAAATTCAAACGTTAATTAAAAGTCAAGAAACTCAACTACAAGAGAGAGAAAAAGAATTGAATCAAGGAACCAATAAACTGCAAGAAATTCAACGTCAATGTACTTCATTAGAAGAGAAAATCAAGGAAAATAATCATAAAATTGAAGTTCAAACAAATCAGATAATTAAATCGAAAAATGAAACAGTAGAACTGGAAAAAGTCTTAGCAACAATTAAAGATAAAATCAGTCAATTAGAAACCTTATTAGAAGAACTCACCCAAAAATTAGGGGAAACAAAAAAAGAACGCGATCGCACAGAAGAACAATTGACAAACTTACAAAAAAAACATCAACAAAAAACCTGGAATTTAGAAAAATTACAAACCACTCAACAAGAAAGAAAAGAAGCCTTAGTAACCTTAGAAGCAGAAAAAAATGAGCAAGAAAAAGAACTCCCAGAGCCTTTACCAGAAGTTCCTTTACTAACATCTATCGATGAAACTAACACCGATTTAACCCCTCATATTGAACAACTACAAAAAGAAATTCGGAATGGACAAAAACGATTAGAAGCCATGGAACCCGTCAATATGTTAGCCTTAGAAGAACATAAGAAAACAGAAGAAAGATTAAACGAACTAACCGAAAAATTAACAACCATTCAAGGAGAAAGAACCGAATTATTATTGAGAATCGAAAACTTTACCACCCTCAGATTACGCTCCTTTAAAGAGTCCTTTGATGCCGTTAATGAGAACTTTCAGAGCATTTTTGCCACCCTTTCTCAAGGAGATGGCTATTTACAATTAGAAAACGAAGAAGATCCTTTCCAAGGAGGATTAAATCTCGTCGCCCATCCCAAAGGCAAACCCGTACAACGGTTAAGTTCCATGTCAGGGGGAGAAAAATCATTAACTGCCTTAAGCTTTATTTTTTCCCTACAACGATATCGGCCCTCTCCTTTTTATGCCTTTGATGAAGTAGATATGTTTTTAGATGGAGCCAATGTAGAAAGACTCTCAAAAATGATTCAACAACAGGCACAACAGGCACAATTTATTGTAGTGAGTTTACGTCGTCCCATGATCGAAGCCTCTCAACGTACCATCGGAGTAACCCAAGCTAGAGGAGCATATACTCAAGTGTTGGGCATTAAACTATAATGTTTGAGTTCTGACTTTTGTCTTCTAGAAGCAGCTCTTAAGGATAAAAACACAGTTGAGGCAGGCCCAGAGTTTCCTCCCATCCCATCATAATATTAAGACATTGTATCGCTTGTCCCGCTTGCCCTTTAATCAGATTATCAATAGCAGAGAGAACAATAACACGGTCAGTACGGGGATCGGTTTCAATCCCTAAGTAACACAAATTCGTCCCACAAGCCCATTTTGTTTGTGGATAAACCCCATTCGGCAAAATTTTGACAAAAGGAGAAGAACGATAAAAAGCACTATAGATAGTCAATAAATCATCTCTCACTAAACCCGGATCTCGGAGTGTCGCATAAACAGTGGATAAAATACCCCGAACCATAGGGACTAAATGGGGGGTAAACTGCACTATGACCTCGTGACCAGCCAAGTCAGAACAAACCTGTTCTATTTCAGGGGTATGACGATGTTTAGCCACCCCATAAGCCCCAAATGAACCTTCTGCTTCTGCCAAGAGGAGATTAGTTTTCGCCTGTCTCCCACCCCCTGACGTTCCTGACTTAGCATCAATAATCGTAGTTTCCGGTAAGATCAATCCTTGTTTAAGTAAAGGAGACAAAGCCATTAAACTAGCAGTGGGATAACACCCAGGACATCCGATCAAAGAAGCAGTTCTAATCTCTTCTCGGTATAATTCTGGCAGTCCATAAACAGCCGTTTTAGTTGTTTGAATATCCGTGCGCTCTTTGTTATACCAACTACTATAGGTTTCTAGATCCTTAAAACGATAATCAGCCGATAAATCTAATACCTTACACCCTTTGCGGATTAATTGAGGTGCCAAATCACAAGCGAGTCCATTGGGAAGTCCTAAAAATACCACCTGACAACGCGAAGCAATAACATCAACATCGATAGGTTCTACGGTTAAGTTGATCACAGGACCTAAATGGGGATATAACTCAGCATAGGCCTGTCCCGCGCTACCTTTACCCCCTAAATAAACAATATCAACCAGGGGATGCGCTTGTAGTAACCTGACCAATTGTACTCCGCCATACCCCGAAGCACCAACAATTCCTACTGATATTTTTCCTGACTCACCCATATTGGTTAATTCCTAAAAAGGTTTCTCATTAATCCTTGTATTGAACGCATTGTAGTCCCAAAATCCAACCTTGAATCAAAAGGTTTTGTAAAGTTAGGTATCAAGAGGGGAAGATGGAATTAGCCTCCATCTCCCCAAACTCATGCGTTAACAGTAGCTAAGGTAATAACTGTTAACTCTGGGGGACAAAAAAACCGTCCTGGGAAATAGGTTCCCAAACCCCGATTCACATAGAGTTGGTTCCCTCTAACATTGTGCCATCCTTGATCCCATTGCCAATTTTTAAGAATACCAGAACAATGGTTAACATAAGGGATACATTCTCTTAAATGGGGCGGTATCCGTTTACGGATTTTTTGCAATAACATCAAACCCGGGCCAAAACCAGGAATGACGATTTGACCTCCGTGGGTATGACCTGATAACTGTAAATCAACACGCCATTTTTGTAAAATTGTTGCCGTATCAGGGTTATGAGACAAAACTAAACAAGGTTTTTCAGAAGACAGTTGCCTCATCACTGGTTCAGGATTAAACTCCTTTGACCAAAAATCTGCTAATCCCACAAGGGGTAAATTATCCCCCAAAGGACTAATAATTTCATTCCAGAGAACTTTTATCCCCACATGGGTTAAAGCTTCGCTAATAATGGGTTGAGCGTTACCATAGAGAACATCATGGTTGCCTAAGACTGCGTAAGTTCCCAGGCGACTCTGCAATAATTTTAATTTAGGGGCGAGGTTATAGATAGTATCTGGTTCATGGGTGATATAGTCTCCCGTTAAAACCACCAGATCCGGTTGTTCTTGATTACTAATAGTAATTGCTTGAGTAAGTAATTGGGAAGATAAACAGAGTCCATCGTCATGCAAGTCCGACAGTTGCACAATTTTCGTTCCATCTAAGGAAGATGACAAACCCTGTATCGGAATGGTCAGTCTTTCAACCTTTAAGGGTTCCGTTAAAATAGGGGAAAGCATGGTAAGAAAGTGTGTGATGAGTAAGCTTACTTTTCACCCTAGCAACCCATAAGAGCCTGCCTTAAAATTTGCGCTATTTTTATAAGGTTTGTCCTTGAGAATGTATACTAGAAAACTTCGTTTTAATCAAATATTAACTGACTTTACCCTGATTAGATGAGTTAATAATTTGGCGTACACGATAAATCGGACGTTTTTGAGATTCATGATAGGTTCTCATGATCAGTTCTGCTAATAATCCAGAAATTAATAATTGAATCCCCGTTAAAATTAATAGTACCGCTAAAATTAATAAGGGACGATGACCAATACTCAAGCCCCAAATGAGTTTAAGAAACGTTAAATAACTTCCCATCAATAATCCAGTTATCAGCAAAATCAACCCACCTAAGCCAAAAATGTGCATGGGACGAGTTAGAAACTGTTTCAAGAAAAAGATAGTTAATAAATCCATAACCACGCGAAAAGTTCTCCCTAAACCGTATTTACTTTCGCCATAAATACGAGCATGATGACGCACTGGAATTTCCGTGATTTTGGCTCCTTCAATATAGGCCAATGCCGGTAAAAAACGATGCAATTCCCCATAAAGATTCATGTCTAATATTAACTCTTTTCGATAGGCTTTTAAGGAACATCCATAATCGTGTAACTTAACACCAGTGACCCTTCCAATCAACCAATTAGCAATTTTAGAAGGAAGCAGACGGGTTAAGGCTGCATCTTGTCTATTTTTTCGCCAACCACTGACTAAATCATAGCCTTCTTCTAGCTTAGAAACTAATGAGGGAACATCCCTAGGATCATTTTGTAAATCCCCATCTAATGTCACTAAAACTTGACCTTTTGCATATCGAAAACCAGCCGACATTGCAGGAGTTTGACCATAGTTACGACGAAAAATAATAGCAGTTAAATCCTTGCGATAACTGGCTAATTCCTGCAATAATTCAGCCGAGCCATCTTCCGAGCCATCATCAATACAAATAATTTCATATTTCAGTTGATTTTCTTGTAAAACTTCGGCAATTTTTTCTATGAGAATTTTTAAATTTTTAACTTCATTAAAAATAGGAACAATAATGGAAAGGTAAACGTCATCACCTTGATTCTTATTAATTGTAGGTAATAATTTTAACTGGTTCGTCATTATAATTTTTATAAATTTTTCTAGTTATTCTAGCGTAAAGTAGACAAAAAAATTATCAAAGAGTAGTCAATTCAATATCTGACCCCTAAATTACCGCAGTTTCCCCTTGACTGTATCAAAATTGGAGTTAAGAGTGTGGGAAGAATTTTCACTTAACTCTTTATTGTGTCCCAACCAAACTGCTATAATGGCTAAACCGACAAGTCCCATGCTCCAAGACTTCTACTTTCATCCCTTATTTTTCAAGTAAAGATTTGTTGCCATTACTTGAATTAATTGTTAAAATGTGTGAAGTGGGTTCCGCTGAGTAAACGTTCGTTAAGGAGACTTACTATCAATGCTCTACAACTGCAAATTTGTAACCTTACGACTATCCGCCGAATAGATAGAGAATTTTTTCAACCACAAATAACGCTTCTACATTGAACCATGTTAATCCTTTTCTATCAGGTCGAATTTGGGAAAAGGTATTATTTATGGTGTTCCTAACCTAAAAATTTACTTACATAGCAGAAATAACGACAATTTTCTCATTTCTGCAAATATGAGGCGTTGTTGTACAAAATCTAGTTATTTTTTACTGAAAACTTAAATTTATTCATTCTGTTTTTCCCAATTCTAAAGAAAAGACAGGATAATAAGGAGGTGTTTTTTTATGAAATTACAAGGAAAAACCGCCCTGATCACAGGAGCTTCCCGTGGGATTGGACGTGCGATCGCCTTAGAATTAGCCCATCATGGGATCAAACGCCTCTTGTTAGTGGCCCGTAACCAAAATAAGTTAAGGGAAGTGGCCGCAGATATTGAAAGTTTGGGGGTTGAAGTTGCTATATTTCCCCTTGATCTTACTGATACTATAGCCGTTACCCAGAAAATAAGCCAAGCTTGGCGTGATTATGGGGCCGTGGATCTTTTAGTTAACTGTGCTGGTGTAGCCCATCAAACCTCTTTTCTCCGTTCTAGTTTATCCCAAGTAGAAGCGGAATTATCACTTAACCTAATGGGAACCTATCACATAACTCGATTAATAGCAAAACGAATGGCCCATCGTAAACAAGGCACTATCGTCAATGTCTCTAGTTTAATGGGGAAAATTGCAGCCCCTACCATGGCAACCTATTCTGCCACAAAATTCGCTCTATTAGGGTTTACTCAAGCTTTAAGAGGGGAACTTGCCCCTTATAATATTCGGGTAGTGGCCTTATTACCGTCTCTGACAGATACAGATATGGTACAAGAGTTAGACTGGTTTCGTTTTATGCAACCAGTTTCTCCTAAAATGGTTGCCAAAAGTTTAATTAAGGGACTGCAAAACAACAAGCGAGAAATATTAGTTGGTTGGCAGAGTTATTTAGCCGTTTGGGGACAAAGGTTAGCACCAAGATTAATAGAGCAATTTACCACAATTGCTGCTCCATTGGCTCAAAAAAGTCGTTCATCTAAATTGAGTCCTTTTCGCTTAAGTTGATCATCATCAATCTCATTTGTTCATCCGATTTTTATAGAGACGTTTCACCAAACGTCTCTATAGCAATCAGAAATGATATATGAGAATTGATTAGGACATAATAATATTATTTCCTACAAATCACTCTTGTAGGGGTTTAACACTGTGTTTTCCCCTACTCATAAATAAAACCTGATTGCTATATATAGTTAATTCAAATAAAAATGAGACAAAACCTATCTCCCTTGTTATTAGTATAGTGAGCAAGATGCTCACACTACCCTGTCTCAAACTTATTTGAAACGACTATATGAATAGATTGATTCATGGCGTTATCGTTAAATAACCTATGACCATAGTTAACTACTTTAATCTTTTATAAGCATCAATCACTTGTTGAGCGATCGCTGACCAACTATATTTATCTTTAACTAATTGATAAGCATTTTTTCCTTTTTCTTCTCTTATTTCAGGGGAGATCATAGCCGTTTCTAAAGCATTAGTTAAACCATCAACATCTAACTCTGTTACCCAACCAGCATCATAAGATTTAACATCAGGATAAATATAAACCCCTTGAGAAATAACAACAGGAGTTCCTACTGCCATTGCTTCAGCAACAGCAATGCCAAAATTTTCGTAATAAGAAGGCAAGATAAACAGATCAGCATCTTGCAGCAAACCTAACTTTAAATCTCCTTTGACAAACCCTGTAATGGTCGTATATTCAGCTAACGAAGAATCATTAATTTGTTGTTTTATCCTCTCCTCATAAACAGGATCTTGAGGATTAGAACCCGCCAAAACGAAATGAAATTTAAGCCCTTTTTTAATCAAGTTTTCTGTCGCTTCGATTAAAAAATTTAATCCCTTTTTGGGATCAATACGAGACATAAATAACAGTAAAGGGACATCATTGGGAATACCTAAACTATCTCTTGTTTCTCCTTTTTTGGGTAAACTGTCAGGAAAATGAACCCCCAAAGGAATAATTAAATCTTCAGTTTTAACCCCATAACGATAGGAAATATTTGCCTCCTCTTCCGTCGTAAAATGTAAAGCAGCAGAACCCAAAATATTAGGGCGTTCTAGAACATTTCCATAAATTTGCTTCAAACGTCGTTTTTTCTTCAAATCAGCCGGATCGAGGGTTCCTAATGGTCGTAGAATGTACGGTAATTTTTGATACCTAGCAACCGTTGCTGCTGCCGTTGTCACAGGAGAAAATAAAGCATGACAATGAGCAATATCATA
>JBFRWG010000142.1:0-2622 GCA_051439445.1 Crocosphaera sp. | reverse complement strand
CGTTGAACGCGATCGCCATAATCCCTTTGGGTAGCGACAATTGCCTTAATCAAATCGTAAATATCTTCTTTGGCGACAAAGCCAATTTCATCGGACATCCTGGCAAAAGTTTCTTCTTTATTGTGGGTGCGCCCCATACCCCCACCAGCGAGAACGTTAAAGCCTTCTAATTCTCCATCAGAATTAGTAATAACTACCAAACCAACATCATTGGTATAGATATCTATGGAGTTATCCCCAGGCACAGTAACAGCTATTTTAAACTTACGGGGCATATAGTGGGTGCCGTAAATTGGTTCTACAGAATCATGAAAAATTGTTCCTGTACCGTTCTTTTGTCTAGCAGCTTTAACCTCTTCTGCTTCCTCCGCACTGACAACTTTTTCTCCATCCACCCAAATTTCGTAATAAGCTCCTGTTTGGGGAGTAAGCAAGTCCGCTATTTTATTGCCATATTCCCAAGCATAGTCATACTCTGGCTTGTTTTTGTAAGGGGGAGGGGCTACCATCACATTACGGTTTAAGTCTCCACAAGCTCCCAAGGTTGAACCCATACTGCGGACAATATCCCCCATGACGGTTTTGAGGTTCTTTTTGAGAATACCGTGAACTTGGAAAGCCTGGCGGGTAGTTATTCTCAGGGTATGATTACCATACTGAGCACTAAGCCGATCCAAGGTTAAATATAATTCTGGCGGAATAAAACCCCCTGGAGAACGAGTCCGCAACATCATTTGATAGTCTTTTTCCTGACCCTTGACTCGATTATCACGATTGTCTTGTTGATAAGAGCCGTGAAATTTGAGGATTTGGATTGCCTCTTCCGTAAAATGAGTTGTATCCTGATATAGCTCTGTGGCGAGGGGTTCACGCAAAAAATTACTGCGTTCTTTGATTCCTTCTAGTTTTGACGATTTTTTCTTTTCAGGAGAAATCGGAGTTTTAACCATTATTCTCTATAGTTGTATTTCAAGGTATGTTTTTTCAATGTTTCCAGCGAGACTAACAAAGGCTATCAGAGTGCTGAGTCTTAGGTTGTACTTACGTTTTATCTTACCGTTATAAGCACCATATGCGATCGCTTTTTCCACCAAATTATCATATCGCATCATTTTGTAATATAAAACGCAAAAATATTCATCGAATCATTAAAGATGAAAAACATCAAGAGTTAATTAGAGCCAAAGCAATTTTTATTGCTAGTAAATATGGATATTTCAGAGCTTTTACCAAATAAACGAGAAGAAATTATCAGCCTAACTAATAAATAAAGATTTAGAATATAGCGGTTCTCATTTTAATGAGATACAACAAATATCTTGGTTTTCGTTCATTGTTCATTGTTCATTGTTCATCGTTGATTGACTGTACCTCACTTATTTCATAAAGGCTATAATTGATTAGCAATGAAGAAAAAACAACAGCTATTTTAAATAAAGAAAATTCCTTGACTTTAGATACTATTCAACGTTCAAACCAAAGTTTATAAATTCCAGCAAAAATATTAATTAAACCTTATTTAGTAGGTAAGCAAAATTATTTGTACATTCCATTTTTTTCTAACACCTAACAGCTAATATCTAACAACTCTCTGATGCGAAGCCCTAAAGGACTAACTTTATGCGGAGCGGTATCCTTTAGGACGTGTCGCGAATCCTTTAGGGCAACTATCCAATTAATTTTGCTCAGGTACTTCTCTTGTAGATAATTGTGCTTAGGATAAAATGCGATCGCGATTATGTTGTATCAAATTTGCCAAATTTTTTCCTGATTTTCACTTTGTTTTCATTAATCCATAAGCATTTTGTAATCGTAAAAAATAGCCTTCTGATAAAGCAAAAAAGAGACATGATCTTAAAATCCAAAGACGATTTTTAAAGCATCTTGAATGGATTTTAAATATTCTTTTTCTAAAGTTCCCTGAAGATTTTGCACTCTGGAAATGTCCACCACTCTTAGTTGTTTAAGATTGATATGTCTTTCTTTGTCTAACCCATTATCCCTAGTGGGAATGATGTTTACAGCAAATAGCCAATTTTTGTGTCCAGGTAATATCGGCGCAACGATAACTGTTTTAGAGCCACGATTTACAATATCCGACTGAATGATGACGCAAGGTCTTTTCTTCTGAGTTTCTGCACCTTTTGTTGGTTCTAGATCGACCCATCTGATTTCTAATTGTCTGTAGAACATTAGGACAATCCATCACTGAGTGTAATATCCCTATGTTCTAACTCTTCTTGATAAGATTCTTTCGCTTCTTCTTGATTGGCTCTCAAGATTTGTTCGGCAATAATGCGTTGTTTTTCTGCTTTGAGAATATTACTGATATATGCGCTGCGATTGACATTAGCCTTAGATTCTAAAAACTCATAAGTTTCTTTATCTAGTGTGATAGTTATGCGATTGGACATGACAGTAATTTATTTAGTAATCACTATTATCATATCAAAAGTATGATTTAATTTTTTTGCAGCGATCGCATTTTATTTAATCTCAAAACAAACATTACTCATAAAAGTTGTTTAAACTCATCAATTGTCAAATCAGCATCTTTAATAATTCCACCCATTGTATAAGCATTAACAAGATTTGCTCTTGGAATGACGATAATACGATTGC
>JBFRWG010000141.1:0-25921 GCA_051439445.1 Crocosphaera sp. | reverse complement strand
TCGCAAGAATTTCCCCTTTTGCCATTTTAATTCCTTTGTTCATGGCATCAGATTGACCTTTATCTGATTCTGAAAGCCAACGAATATGAGCATATTGCTCCGCATATTTTCTAATAATATCAACTGTTCCATCTTTAGAGCCACCATCAACAATAATATGTTCGAGATGAGAACAATTTTGCTCGATAACAATTTTAATACAAGACTCTATAAAAGTTTCTCCATTATAAACGGGAGTAATAACAGTAATCATTGTTAATTCATTGAAATTTTTAGGTATTGCCATGACTTTATCTTACTTAAGGGAATTATGGCAAGGTGAGAGAGTCTTTGAGCATCCCCAATTTCTGGAAACCCCTTGGTCAAAATTAGCACAAAACTAGACAGACACAGGATTTACTAGCTTATTACAGGGTTCTAAAGGAGGGGGACGAGGATAAGGAAATTAGAAGTTCCTTAACGAAGTTCCGACGCTATCAGACAGAAGTTGTTTTTGAGACCAAGATTTACGCTCCATCTCAAAAACTATTCTCTTTCAAAGGTGGGTTTTTAGACCCAATTATTTTCGATAATACTATATTCTCTCTAGAATTATACTTACTGAATAAATTATTTTCCTATCATTTTTTTCTGTAATAAACAAGCATCAAACCTTTGATTGATATTACGGTATGATAGGAATGAATCTACTTATAATGGTTCGTTTAAAAGATATTTGTGCTATAATCACTGACTATAAGGGTGAGGAATAAGATTCTATTTCTCCGACTCATAAGCTTCCTTATGCTCTCTTTTTACTGCCTCGTTAAATTTTGATTTATGCCCCTTCCTCGTTTAATTATTTTAATTATTGGTTTAAGTTTTATTTTAGGGTTAATTATTTGGCTAATTACTTCTATTTATCGACTCTATATACAAATTTCTTTTACCGCTCCTTTATTAGCAAATTTTTTAATTTTCCTAATTATGGTATTATTAGGGTTATTAATATATGCTTTTCTTTATTACTTTAATAGTTTTTCATCTCGTCAAACCCGTCGTTACCAAAAACGTCGTCCTGTTCTAAAATTACCTGAACATAAGACAGAAGCAGCACAAGAAAACTTACAAGCGATTCGTCATCAAGTTGAACAAATTCAGGATAAAGTTGCACAAGAAGCATTATTAAATCGTTCTCAAGAAATTTCTGATAATTTAAACAGAGGAAACTTAAAAGTTGTTATTTTCGGCACAGGTTCAGCCGGAAAAACCTCCTTAGTTAATGCCTTATTGGGGGATATTGTTGGACAGGTAGAACCCACAATGGGAACCACAAAAATAGGGGAGAGTTATTGTCTTAAATTAAAGGGTTTATCTAGAGAAATTACCATTATAGACACCCCAGGTATCTTAGAAACAGGAATCCCAGGAAGCGAACGAGAAGAACTCGCTAGACAGTTAGCAACTCAAGCAGATTTGTTGTTATTTGTCCTCGATAATGATCTAAGACAATCTGAATATAAACCCCTAGAAATTTTAGTTAGTTTAGGTAAGCGATCGCTACTTATTTTTAATAAAATCGATCTCTATACAGAAGAAGAAGAACAAGAAATTTTAGAGCAACTCAGAGAGAGAGTAGAATCATTTATTGCTGAAAAAGATATCATTTCCTTATCAGCTAATCCCTCAAGCTTTACATTAGAAACAGGAGAAATTATCCAACCTGAGCCGAATATTACCCCCTTAATTAAACGATTAGCAGCTATTTTAAGAGCAGAAGGAGAAGACCTAATTGCCGACAATATTTTATTACAATCTCAACGGTTAGGAGAAGAAGCGAGAAAACTAATTGAACGTCAACGAAAAAGAGGAAGTGAGCAAATTATTGAACGCTATCAATGGATTAGTGCTGGCGTTATTTCTGTTACCCCATTACCCGTCTTTGATATGTTAGCAACTGCTGCAGTAAATGCTCAAATGGTCATGGAAATAGGCAAGATTTATGGCTGTGAAATTAATAGCGATCGAGGCAAAGAATTAGCCCTGTCTTTAGGAAAAACTTTAGTTAGTTTGGGAGTGGTAAAAGGGGCAGTAGATTTACTAGGAAAAGCCCTACAATTAAATGTAGCAACCTATCTCATTGGTAAAGTGATCCAAGGAGTAACAGCAGCGTACTTAACCCGGATTGCTGGAAAAAGTTTTATTGAGTATTTTCGTCATGATCAAGACTGGGGAGATGGAGGAATAACAGAAGTGGTACAAAGACAGTTTCAACTCAGTCGAAAAGATGAATTTCTGAAAAGTTTTGTCAAAGATGCTATCACTAAGGTGGTAGAACCTTTAACAGATAGTTGGCAAGAAGAAACAGAACCAACAGATAATATTAGACAACCCCCTTTACAACAAGAAGCTGTCTTAGAAGACGAAGATGATTGGTAAATATTTAACCCAGTCTATATGTCAAGATATCAAGACAAATAAGTATAATTGCCAAAGAAAAAGGTAATTAAGAATACAGAAAAATATAGATAGATGAATAGTAAAAATGTTATGATCGATGAAAATGGCAAATAGAACATTAGGTGAATGAACATGGCACAAGCACCTGTATCTCCAGTGGTGCTGATAATCCTCGATGGCTGGGGTTATCGTCCGAACCAAGAAGATAATGCGATCGCAATGGCCAAAACGCCAGTAATGGATTGCCTGTGGACTACCTATCCAAGAACCCTGATTAAGACATCTGGCAAAGATGTGGGCCTTCCGCAAGGACAAATGGGTAACTCTGAAGTAGGACACCTTAACCTGGGTGCAGGGCGTATTGTTCCCCAGGAGTTAGTGAGAATATCCGATGCAGTGGAAGACGGTTCCCTTTATCAGAATAAGGCCTTGGTGGGTCTTTGTGGAGAAGTTCGTTCCCGTAACGGAAAATTACATCTGATCGGTCTGTGTTCAGAAGGAGGAGTGCATTCACACCTGAACCATCTCTTGGGACTCCTCAACCTCGCTGAGAAAGAACAGCTCAGGGATGTCTGCGTTCATGCTATCACAGATGGTCGAGATACCAACACCACCGACGGGATCAAAGCGATCGCCAAAATTAGTGATCACCTTAAAAAACTGGGAATAGGACGCATTGCTACCATAAGCGGACGTTACTACGCTATGGATCGTGATCGCCGTTGGGACAGAGTCAAACTCGCCTACGACATGATAACCCAAAACGGTGTCGGAGATGGGCGATCGGCCGTTGAAGTGCTAGAAGATTATTATAGCCAAGACAAAACCGACGAATTTATTCCCCCCACCCGAGTTGCCCCAGGAGCTATTGAAGCTGGAGACGGGGTCATTTTCTTCAATTTTAGACCCGATAGAGCAAGACAACTGTGTGGGGCTTTAACCCAACCGAACTTTGATGGATTTGAGCGAGAATTAATCCAACCCTTAAGTTTTGTTACCTTCACCCAATACGATCCCCAACTTCCCGTCAAAGTGGCCTTTCAACCCCAAAATCTCGATAACATTTTAGGGGAAGTTATTGCCCGTCATGGATTACAACAGTTTCGAGTAGCAGAAACCGAAAAATATCCCCATGTCACCTATTTCTTTAATGGTGGTTTAGAAAAACCCCTAGAAGGAGAAAACCGAGAACTCATTCAAAGTCCTATGGTAGCGACTTATGACCAGTCTCCAGCCATGTCGGCTGAAGCGGTAACCCAAGTCGCTCGTAACGCCGTAGAACAAGGACTTTATTCCTTCATTGTCATTAACTATGCTAACCCCGATATGGTAGGTCATACTGGCAATACCAACGCAGCCATTGAAGCCATTGAAACCGTTGATAACTGTTTAGGTCAACTACTCTCCAGTATCAGTAAACTAGGGGGAACAGCCCTGATTACCGCCGATCACGGTAACGCTGAAACCATGAGAGACGACAATGGTAACCCTTGGACAGCACATACAACTAACCCAGTCCCCTTCATTGTAGTGGAAGGAGAACAACGAAAAATTCCCGGTCATGGTGGTCTCGTAGAACTCAGAGATGATGGCAAGTTGGCCGATGTTGCCCCAACTATCCTCCAAATTTTACAACTTCCCCAACCCTCAGAAATGACAGGGCGATCGCTTATTACCCCAACCGAGGTAGAAATGAGACCCAATAGTACACCTATTCGCATTGCTCGTTAGGGTAAGATGTGAAAACATAAACACTTCTTAACAAAGTTATGACCTTACCACAACTCATTCAAATAATTTGGACAATCTCAGGGGTTTTATTGGTGGTTCTCATCCTTTTACATAGTCCCAAAGGAGACGGTTTAGGGGGTATTGGAGGACAAGCACAGTTATTTACCTCTGCCAAAAGTGCTGAAAAAACCTTAAATCAAATTACCTGGACACTCAGTACCGTATTTATTGCCTTAACCATTGTCTTAAGTGCAGGTTGGTTAACCCCTCAAGGGTAATAAAGTTAGAAGTCAGAAGTTTCTTTTGTATCGTGACCAAGAGGAGCAGGTTCAACCCCGAAAATACCGGTTTACACTGCCTTAGGGGTTGCCTGTGTGTTACTATAACTTTGAATCTTAATTATAATGGCAGTTTTAGAAAGTCATGAATACCATCTCAAACAGAAAAATAATTAAGAAATTTAAAAAATCCTTTGTTTCTCTATTTAGTCATAGAAACAAAAATAAAAATATTTATCACTGTTGCATACAAAAAACAGCAAGTCAGTGGTTAAGACAAATATTCTCCGATCCGATATTTTTCCAGGCCACATCCCTAGAAACCTATTCAAAAGATACTAATTATTTATCAGAATACAACTCAGCAGAAGTTCAGGAAAAATTGTCTTCTCCTTTTCCTGAGAAAACTATAATAACGCCTCTCTATAGTAGATATGATGAATTTCTATTAATACCAAAACCTGACAATTACAAGGTATTTTTTGTACAACGGGATCTTCGGGATATCATTGTCTCAAATTATTTTTCTTATAAGTTTTCACATCCAACTAAAAGCGGGACATTCATGTCCATGCGAAGAGAGCAGCTTAATAGCATGAGTGAAGATGAAGGATTGATGTTAATGATTCAAGATTTGTCATCCGATAGATTTCATCATATTAGCGCACTCCAATCGTGGCTCAATGTTAGTAACAATCCAAGAGTATTAATCTCTAAATATGAAGATATGGTGGGAGAAAATAACCTAGAAATTTTTGAAAAAATATTTGAACACTTTGACATTCAAATGCCTAAACAAAAATTAAAATACTTACTTCAAAAATACAGTTTTAATCGCCTTTCACAAGGGCGTAAAAAAGGACAAGAAAACCAAAAATCTCATTATCGTAAAGGAACTCCAGGAGACTGGAAGCATTATTTTAATGAGCTTCATAAAGAAAGCTTTAAAGAATATACAGGAGATATTTTAATCAAACTTGGATACGAAAATACGATGAATTGGTAAAAATATTTTAATTTAGCTTACGGCAAATCCAGCATATTGACTTACTTCCAGGGGATGAAAGGCCAGCACAATATCTTTTTTGTAACTCCTGCGACTACCAATTCATCGGTAATACCATCTTCTGTTCCATCTCTTTGAATCCAAATTTTATTAACCATCAACCTCCCATTTAATAATCCCTTAGCTGGTTTTAACTAAAATTGTGTCTCCTTCTAACTTCACCTCATAACTAGCTAACGGATCGGTTGCAGGGCCTTTTACAACCTGACCATCACTGCTAAATTGAGAGTCATGACAGGGACAAATAAACTCTTGTTTCTCTGATTCCCAAGCTACTGTACAACCAGTATGAGTGCAAGTAGGATTAACAGCAATAAGTTGATTATTATCAGTTGGGTTAGAAATTATCAAAGCTTTTTGCTGATCATTTCCTAAATTTTCTGCAATAATTTGTTGATTTTTCTCCAATTCTGTCAATTTACCGACTTTTTGAAAGCCATCAGAACGGACAGAATTACTGACTGTTTCTGAAGCTTTTGGGGTACAAGCAGAAATAACAAAAGGGGTGGCACTTCCTACCCCAACCAAAGTTATAAATTCACGGCGTTTCATAGACCCCACATTCCTAACTTCAAGATATTGATGGTTTGAATCGAGACTTCTTTTGATGAGAACATCGGAAAAGCTCGATGACAACTCTATCTTATCAATCAACGTATTGATTTGAGCATCGATTATGCCCTTTGGGGGGGGGTTAGACCCATGATTTTTCGATAACTCAGGTGGCAAACAACTCAGCCACTTTAGGTTTAGTCACTTTCCCCATCGCATTACGAGGTAAATCTTCTAGAATCAGGATGCGAGTAGGAATTTTATAAAAGGCTAACTTATCCTTAGCCCAACGTCTTAAACTCGAAGCAGTTAAAGACGTTTCGCTTTGCAATAATAAAGCAGCACAAACCCGTTGACCCCACTCTTCATCAGCAACTCCTACCACAGCACAATCTTTAATATCAGGATGGGTGCGTAGGGTTTCTTCAATTTCTAAAGCAGACACTTTATAACCGCCGGTTTTAATAATATCCACCGATAAACGGCCCAGAATGCGATAGTTACCCTCTTCTACCACCGCTTGATCCCCTGTACGAAACCAGTCCTCTTGAAACGCCTTGTGAGTGGCTTCCGGTCGTTGCCAATATTCTCGAAACACTCCAGGCCCTTTCACCTGTATTTCCCCTTGAGTTCCCTCTGGCAAAACATTACCCATCTCATCGACTAACCTAACCTCAACCTGGGGTAAAGGTTTGCCCACATAACCAGCCAATCTTTGACCCTTGTATGGATTAGATAAAGCCATACCTATTTCCGTCATACCATATCTTTCCAGAAGAAAATGGCCACTAATCTCTTGCCATTTTTCCAACACTTGTATAGGTAAAGCAGCAGACCCCGAAACCATCAAACGCAGGTGACCACAGGCTTGAGAGAGGTCTGCTTGTCGCTCTGGGTATGCTTTTTCCCAGGCTGCAATTAACTTAATATAGATGGTCGGAACCGCCATAAATAGGGTTAAGTCATGGTCTAAAAAATAGTTCCAAACTGCCTCAGCATTAAATTTCGGCAACAGATGGCATTCTGCTCCTGCCCATAAAGCGCAAGTAAGGATGTTAATAATGCCATGAATATGATGTAGTGGTAAGATATGGAGAATTTTATCCTGAGAAGTCCATCCCCAAGCGGTGATCAAGCTAGTGACTTGTGCCTCAATATTCTCATGGGTGGTGACAACCCCTTTTGGTTTGCCAGTAGTGCCACTGGTGTAAAGAATTAAAGCCGGTCTATCCAGGGTAATATTGGGAAAAGACTCCCTCCTTGTTTGAAACAGTTCTGTAGTCAGGAAAAAGGGACAACCCTGTTCTTCAGCCAGAGAACGTAAGACCTTTTCAAAGTTAGGATCAGCGATGATAATCGATGCCCCTGAATCTGAAATAACATGGTTTAATTCGGGTTTTGGGTGGGCAGTACACAAAGGAACAGCAATACCACCAGCCCGCCAAATACCCCATTGTACAGCCACATAATGGAACCCAGCAGGAACCATAAACGCCACTCGTTGCTGCTGCAAATCTTCCGTTTTACCCAGTAAAGCAGTGGCTACTTGCCCAGAGCTATTGAGCAAATCTTCATAAGTAAATGTCCCCTCTGTGGCAACGATCGCTCTTTTGTTCAGGTTGTCTTGCGATCGCTTAATCAGTGATAGTTCCAAATTTATTGCCCTCACTCATGGTCCCTGATAAACCTACCATAAGTTGAATTCTAGCAATTCACAGTCCCATTTATATGAAGTATTTTTAAAGATTTCTTTAAGTCGATCAACTTGACCTCCATGTACTTTCTTGAGACTGCTCAATTCACCCTAATGGGTGAACCAACTAAGCGAGGGCGAACTTAAAATTCCACAATACATTAAAAGTAAGCAAATATTTCAGGTGTGAACAAGAGAAATAACCATGACCACTGAACTACAACAACGTATCGACAACGCTCTAATCGAGGCCCGTCAACTCTCAGAAGACCATAACCCCAATGCAGCAGCAGCTTGGGATGAAGTGGAAGAACTCTTTGCTGAAGCTTCTCATCAAAAAGAACCTACTAACTTCCAAAAATATTGTCAAGAACATCCCGAAGCTGACGAATGTCGTCTTTATGATGTTTAATAAACCTTTATATACACCGCATTAAATTGCGTCAAGATCGTCCTGCAGTATCAGGGCGATTTTTTTAGATAATTTAGCCACTTTGGCTGCATAAAAATCCAAATTCTCATCTAAAGGTCATTAGTACCCAAAATATCCAAATATAGTTGTTTGTGCATTATGAAAACGCAACGACCTTTCGCCATCTTCATCAGTCCTCGCGGAATTGAATTTACTTCCACGTCTCAATTAACTTTTGTTGAGGATGTCAACTTAGTTTGTTATGTTGATTCACAACAAGCTGGACTGAGAATTGCTGAAAATCTCGCTATACACAGGGAAAAGCAACTATTTTATCAATTTTAAGCTTTATTTTAGTTCCTCTTAGAAAAATAACCGCTAGTATTTCTATAGTTACTATAGCTAATCTTCTAAATAAGGATATTTAACTATGAAAACAATTCAAAAAGCCCTAACATTAGGTTTGACTGTTAGTTTAATCTTATTTTCTTTTGCTGAGGATGCAGAAGCAAGAAGAAGAAGAGGAAGATGGTCTGGTTTTTCTAATATTAGTGAATTTTCATTTATGATTGATGAGGAAACGCCTAGCAGTTGCAATATAGATTTAACTAGGTGCGATTACAATTCTGCAGTCAGCGAGATGTCAATCATTTTTATTGATAATTTCAGAGAGACAAGAGATTTAATTGATCCTCCTACTGAAGATTTTGTCTTTGAGGCTGATTTTTCAGCAGATATAAGAGATGTGATTATAACAACAACAATTGACATTTTTGGTAACGAAGTTCCCGAATTTCTGGAATTTACTATAGATGATTTTTCTTATTCTGGTCCTGATCAATTAGGAGGCGTGATCAATGATAGTTTTGGCGTGATTTTTAAGTACAATCTGATCGGAAAAGATACAACTGGTTTAGATATTCAAAACTTGACCAGCATATTAGACGTTTTAGAAGTTAACGAAAACCTAGTCCCAGAAATACCAGATTCACGCGTTGATTATACATTTTCATCTAGCAATGATTGTAATATTGATAATCCTCCTCCTGATCCCAATGACGTAGACGAAGAAAGCTTTGAATGCTTTTTAAAGGATAGATTACAGTATCAAACAGGAAGAGTAGATGCAGATGAATTAACAGATCCGCTAGTATTTACTGAGAGTTCTGACCTGGAAAGTGTTCCAGAACCCACTACAAACGCCGGATTAATCGCTTTAGGATTGTTAGGAATTGGTGCATTAGGAAAGAATAGATTTATCAAAAGAAAATCGTAACTGTCTAACCTAATCTAGAGGAGAGTATTCAGTTGTTTTCTACTACAGTGAGGTTAATTAGGAGCCTTCACTTTTTAAGGAACCATTGTCTTAAATCTTCCTCACTTTGAAAGTCTAATTAAGCCTAATTTTATTTTCTCTGAGAGAAATGATCTATACAATTTCTATAGTTACTATAGCTAATTCTCGAAATAAGGAGATTTAACCTTGAAAACAATCCAAAAAGCCATAGCATTAGGTTTGACTGCTAGTTTAATCTTATTTTCTTTTGCTGAGGATGCAGAAGCAAGAAGAAGAAGAAGAAGAGGAAGATGGTCTGGAAGTTCTAATGGTATTTTTACTTCTATAGAGAGAGATTACACTCTCATTGATGCTACTACTGCTGGGAATTCTATTCCTATCAGGATAGAAGGTAGTAAAAATTTTGGTGTTGGAACCAACACTATGGAACCTCTGTTTGATACTTTGTTTAATAATTCACTTGAATTAGACTTAGATGTGTTAGCTCGTAGTGAATTAGGAGATATCAATACCTTAACCCCTGATCTTGCTCAAGAAGTCACCCAACTTCAGTTACAAGGGGCGCAATATGGAGAGGATTATTTTTTATTTGATAATGCAGCTTTATTTTTCAATTCTGCTTTGAGTTTAGGCGGAGTTAACAGCCCAGAAATTGCAGATTTTTCGGGTTCGGGTTCTGGTGATTCTAACCGTTTTGTAACGCCGAATTCTGACCGACCTTCAGATAGTGATAGCGACAATTTTTACATAACCAATAACTCTCCAGTAATAGATACAATAAATATTTTAACCCGAGATGTCGAATCTAATATTACAACAAATGTGGGGATAAATACGCAGACAATTCTTGTTTCTAGATTACGAGTAGATGATGAATTAGTCATAGGATTACAAGATGATGTCAATATTCCAGGGGCTTTTTATCGTCAAGATGAGTTGCCTGATTTTTGCTCATCAAATTGTGACAGTTTAGGATTTAATCTTAATAATGGAGTTAGTTTTCCCGTTAGTAATAGTTTGAGTGGACAGTTTAATCCCAGTTATGTTGAGAATACTGAAGGAATCTTATTCTTCAAATATCGTATTTTAATTGATTTAGTTGGAGATGCCGATAAATATTACTTATTTGTTCCTGCATTTACTGCCCCTGATGCTGGGGGAAATTTTAATGAATTGAATAACTTAGTTTCGCCTTCTCTGTTTGACTTTTTTGAATTTTCTGAAGCACAAGCTGGTGGATGCACTAACTCAGATAGTCCAGAAAACGCCATTTGTCTAGGAGGACTTTTAGATTTAGGTTCAGATTCTGTTGAGACTAAAATCACAGAACAAATTAACTTATTGGATGATTTAACTGTAGCCAATGCTGACAACCCTAACGTAATTTTAGAAGAGAGTCAATTGCTTGAATATCGTCGCACTGACTTAGTAAGACCGGCTGATAGTGATAATGAGGGATTATTTCGTTATCGTCCCTATGGCGTTTTTTCTCCTCCCGTAGAATTTGTGATCAATGAAGAAGATGAACCAGTAACAACTGTTCCAGAACCCACTACAAACGCCGGATTAATCACTTTAGGATTATTAGGAATTGGTGTATTAGGAAAGAATAGATTTATCAAAAGAAAATTGTAACTCTCTAACCTAATCTAGAGGAGAGATAAGGTTAACCTCTCCTTCTTCTTTTCCTTCAGCTTTAATAATCATACATCTAGGAATTAAAACTTAAAGAATTATTAATTATTCTTGACTTTAGGAATTTAAGTACATTAAAAAAATGTCACCGGATCATCATAGGAGAACTAGAATTTTTTATAAAGTTGAGCTATCATAAACAAAATTTTATCTTAAAATGTCGGTTTGAAGACCCCCGTTATAACGCCATAGCTTTTAACGGTGGGAGTGTCAACTTATTGTGTATTTAAAGACAATAATTTTTTAATAAAAGTTAAGCCTATACTATGATATTAAATAGCTTTAAACAATTCTGCTTTTGTCTGTCCCTTCTCTCATGGGGACTCAATCATTCTTTAGCCTATGGGCAGATTATTCCTGATAATACCCTTGGAGCAGAAGGTTCTATTGTCAATCAAATCGACGCAACCCTATCAGAAATTGAGGGAGGAGCGATTCGAGGGGGAAATCTTTTTCATAGTTTTTTAGACTTTAATATTGCCGACGGTGGGGCCGCTTATTTTGCCAACCCCGATGGAATTGTTAATATTATCAGTCGAGTTACAGGCAATAATATTTCTAATATTTTAGGAACATTAGGGGTTTTGGGAGAGGCTAACTTATTTTTCATCAATCCCAACGGTATCTTTTTTGGTCCTAATGCTCAAATCGATATAACTGGTTCTTTTCTTGCCAGTACAGCTAATAGTGTTATTTTACCAGGGGGCGTAGAATACAGTGCTACCAATCCTCAAGCCCCACCTTTGCTTACTGTAAACGCCCAAGCACCCATTGGTTTACGGTTTGAAGGTATAGCTGGAACCATTACCAATCAAGGGGAACTTTACACCTTTGGGCAAACCTTAGCCCTTGTTGGGGGTGACGTATCGATTCAAGGAGCAGGAGGATTAATTGCCGAACAAGGGCGCATAGAAGTAGGAAGCGTAACAGGAAGTGGAATTGTTGGTATTCGTCAAGAGCCGAGCATTTCGGGTTTTACTTTGAATTATGAAGAGATTAATGACTTTGGCAATATTACTTTATCAGAAGAAGCTTTTCTTGATACCAGTGGAGAAATAGGTGGGGCAATTCAAATACAAGGGGGAGAGGTTGCTTTAAGAGACTTGGGTTTTATTGGTTCGATTACCTGGGGTTTAGCACCAGCAGAAACTATTACGATTAACGCTTCTGATTCGATCACCTTAAGTGGAGACGCAGGAATTCAAACCATATCTGATGGAGGAGGGAAAGCAGGAGATATCTTGATCAATACAGGTAATTTAATCCTTGAAGATGGTGCTTTCATTGAATCTTTGAGCTTTGCGAGTGGTGGAGGGGGGGATATTCAAATTAATGCTTTGGGTAGGGTAGAATTGTCTGGAATTGTAGAAACAGAGGATGGGCCTTTCCCTAGTAGAATTTCAAATCAAGCCAATGCAGATGGGAAAGCAGGAGATATAAACTTGGAAGCACAACAATTGACAATTTCAGATGGAGCGATTATTGATGCTGGGACTTTTGCTTCAGGAAAAGCAGGAGATGTCAGCATCAAAGCTTCTGAGTCTATCCAACTAAGAGGAGGAGAATTGCTGACAGGGATTTTTGCTCAAACAGCCCAAGTTGAGTTGGCAACTGGTGATGCTGGCAATATGGTTATTGAAACTCAGCAACTAGACATTTTGGATGGAGCGCAAATTTCTGTTGCATCCCGCAATGGAAGTCAAGGGGGAGATTTGACGGTTAGGGTATCAGAGTCAATTCTAATAAGCGGTACTGCTCCTAATGCTACCCTAGTTAGTGGTCAAAGTGGCTTATTTGTTTCTGCTGAACCTGCCAGCATGGGTCTGGATGGAGGACAAGTGTCTTCTGGCGGAAGTTCAGGAAATTTGTCTATCACCACTGGACAGTTAACGGTAGAAAAAGGTGCGAAAATCTCTGCTGATACCTTTGGATTAGGAACCGCAGGAGAATTAACTATCAATGTTAATCGTTTACGGGTAAGTGAAGGTGGATTCATTCGGGCAGGTTCTTTGGTAGAAAAAGACTCTCCAACCTTTGAACGTGGGAATGGCGGCACTTTAATGATAAATGCCTCTGAGTTAGTCGAAATTGTTGGGACTGGTAAAGTTGCAGAGACTTCAGTTGCCAGCACTTTATTTACTGCTGCCCAAGGAACAGGAAATGCTGGAAATTTACAAATTTCTACCCCTCAGTTAATTATTAGAGACGGAGGAATTGTTACTGCCAGTACATCAGGAGAAGGAGACACAGGATTTATTAATATCAATAGTCCCCAAAAAATTGAATTAAATAATAACAGTATTATTAGTAGTTCCGTAGAAGCAGGAGCCAGAGGAAACTCCAGAGAAATTACCTTAAATACGCCTAATTTAACCTTAACAGGTAACTCTCAAATAACTGCTTCAACAGCAGGAAATGGAAATGCAGGAAGTATTACTGTCCTTGATGCTAACAGAATAAAATTAGATAATAGTACCATTTCCACAGAAGTAGAAAGCACAGGAGTTGCGAATCAACCTAGTAATATTACCCTCAATACTCAACAATTAGAATTAAATAATAATGCGAAAATTACTGGCAGTACAGCAGGGGAAGGCGATACAGGGTTTATTAATATTAATAGTCCTGAAAAAATAGAATTAAATAATAACAGTATTATTAGTAACTCAGTAGAACAAGGAGCCAGAGGAAACTCTAGAGAAATCACCTTAAATACCTCAAATTTAACCCTATCAGGTAACTCTCAAGTTAGTGCAAGTACGGCCGGAAATGGAAATGCAGGAAGTATTACTGTCCCTAATGCTAACATAATAAAATTAGATAATAGTACCATTTCCACCGAGGTAGAAAGCACAGGAGTTGCGAATCAACCTAGTAATATTACCCTCAATACTCAACAACTTGACCTCAATAATAATTCGGAAATTACTGGCAGTACAGCCGGAGAAGGAGACACAGGATTTATTAATATTAATAGTCCCCAGAAAATTGAATTAAATAATAACAGTATTATTAGTAGCTCAGTAGAACAAGGAGCCAGAGGAAACTCCAGAGAAATCACCTTAAATACCTCAAATTTAACCCTATCAGGTAACTCTCAAGTTAGTGCAAGTACAGCAGGAAATGGCAGTGCAGGAAGTATTACTGTCCCTAATGCTAACATAATAAAACTGGATAATAGTACCATTTCCACAGAAATAGAAACCACAGGAGTCGCAAATCAACCCAGTAATATCAGTCTCAATACTCAAGAATTAGACCTCAATAATAATGCTGAAATTACTGCTAGTACGGCCAACATAGGAGACGCAGGAAACCTTGATATTAATGCCAAAAAAACCCTATCCCTTAATAATAATAGTACCCTAGCCAGTTCAGCTAATGAGGGGGCAACTGGGGACGGAGGAAATGTCAACCTGAAAACCGAAAAATTAACCCTTAATAATAGTAGTCGTATTACAGCTAGTAGTGAAGGAAAACCCCAAGCTGATGCCGGTTCAATTAATATTCAAACCCAAGACATTAATTTAGATAATAATTCTCAAATTGCTGCCACTACCTCAGCAGGAGAAGGGGGAAGTATTAGCATTCAAACCTTAACCTTTAAAGCCGATAATGGTTCACAAATACGCACCACCACATCAGGGAACCAAGATGCAGGAGATATTAATATTTTTGCCCGTGACACTATCATTTTGTCCGGCGATAATACGGGATTTTTTGCCAATACTACCCCTAACTCCACAGGAGATGGGGGCAATATTTTAGTCGATCCTGTTAGCTTTATTATTGAAGATGGTGCAGTGATTGCCGTTGATAGTTTAGGAACAGGAGATGGTGGTAATATTACCTTATTTGCTGATAATTTAACCATTAAACGGGGAAGCGTTTCCGCCCAAACTACCAGTGGGACTGGTGGTAACATTACTATCGTCGTTCAAGACATCCTAGAATTGCGCAACAACGCTCAAATTTCTACTACTGCAGGTAACCAAAATACCGGAGGGGATGGGGGTAATATTCTTATCTTTGCTGACTTCATTTTTGCTATCCCTTCAGAGGATAGCGATATTACTGCTAATGCTTTTACAGGAGACGGAGGAAACATTACCATTACAGCAAGAGGGATCTTTGGTATTGAACCCAGAGAAAGATTAACTCCTTTTAGTGATATTACCGCTAGTTCAGAATTAGGAACTGATGGAGTTATTCAAATTAACGCCCTGAGTATCGATCCCATTGAAGCTTTAGATACATTAGAACAGACTCTCGTTGAAACTCAAATAGTTCAAGGGTGTCAGGCCGTTAGACGGGGAGCGGTTGGCTTTTTCGATGCAGGAAGAGGGGGTATTCCCATTACACCAGATGATTTACTGAGAAACGACACCATTATTACCCCTTGGGTTCCTTTGATGGAAGAATTAGATCAAGATACACTCTTGTTTTTCCTTGAAGAATTCCCTGATAGTCGTATTTTATTGAGGGGAATAGAAAGACTTTGTTCTCAGTAAGTGCTAAATAGCACTACAAACAAAGACTATGACATTTTTACAGTGATTGAGTGCATAAAAATTTGAGTTTCTCCCTAGAGGTAAATAGAAGACAAAATACAGAACTCAACTATGAAACCGATTCAATCTTGACTACACTTTATCAGACAAGAAAACTCAATTAGCTCTCAAAAAAATCATGTTAAATGTCAACTTACTTAATCCTATATCTGTTCAACGTTACGCAAAATTTACCTATCCTCATTACCGTCAGCAACTCAAAAAAATTAATCGAGATTCTTCGATTATTGCTCTAGGAGCGGAGCTAAATTCTCAACCATTGGGGCTAACTTTAGCAAAATATAACCCAAAAAATAATAAAGGGGAAATTTGTTCCCTATTCGTGGCACCTGAATATCGTCAACAAGGAATTGGAACTAAACTATTAAGCACATTAGAAGAAAAATTAGTTAAACAAAATTGTCAAGAAATTAGTTTAGTTTATATTCCCAATCAAACCACTTTAGCCTTGAAAAAAATCTTAACGAATCATCATTGGTCTTTTCCTAAACCTAGAATGTTAATTTGTGTAGGAACTAGAGAAAGTATTGAAAACGCACCTTGGTTAAATTTTGACACAAGATTACCCACTAAATACGAGATTTTTCCTTGGGTAGAACTAAGTAATACAGAAAAAAAACTCATTAAAAAATCACAAGAAAAATCCCCTTGGTATCCTGAAATTTTGTCACCTTTTAAAGAAGAACATCTTATTGAACCTATTAATAGTTTAGGTTTAAAATATAAAAATGAAGTAGTCGGATGGCTAATTACTCATCGTATTAATCATGAAACTGTACGTTATACCAGCTTATTTGTTAAAAAAGAGTTACAAAAATTGGGTCGTGCTATTCCTTTATTTACTAAAGCGATTAAACTGCAAGTTAATAAGACTAACACGTCTCAAGCGACTTTTACTGTTGTTTTAGACAATCAAGCCATGATTGAATTTGTAAAAAGAAGAATCAAACCGTACTTAGCCTCTTGTCGTCAATCTTTTATCACTAGCAAAAAGTTTTGAAAATTTGTCTGTAACTGCATATTTATAGTCCGTTATCTTTCTGAACAAACAAATTTCCAAGGGTATTCTTTTATTATCTTAAACTACAGATGTTTATATTTTAGGGGTCAACAACCGTTGACCCCTACCCAAATGTATAGCTAGACTTTGGGAATTTGATATTAATTCCCTTTTTTTCTTTCTTTGAGACAAAGTGCATATTTTAGGAAAGTTAAATCTAAGAAGAAATAGAACATAAATAACCTAACTAGGAGAAAAAACAATGAATAATAATCTAATTAATCAAATTGAAGAGTTCGACGTAAAATATACTGAACTTTCTGATTTAGAATTAGAATTTGTTTCTGGTGGTAAAGGTGGTGGAGGTGGTGGTGGTGGTGACTATGGAGATCCTGGAGATGAAGGGATTACTCCTCCTGCATCCGTAACAGGAAGCTGGTAAAACACTCTTTACTGAGTAAATTTTAGGGTGGTAAATAGCCACCCTTTTTACGTCTAAAAATTTTTGTTGAGAAAAAGTACATATTTTTGGTTAATACAATCTACCAGTCAAAAGAAAATATTGAATCTTAGATGGAGAATCTAAAAATGAACCAAATTGAAGAAAAAAATGTTGAGTATGCTGAACTTTCTGATTTAGAATTAGAGTCTATTGCTGGTGGTAAAGGTAACGATAACACCAGTAGTAGTAGTGAGAGTAAATAACTCCTAAATTCATTAATCCGAAAGTGGTTTTAAACCACTTTTTTTTTGCATATTTTTACGAAACTAAATCTATTTAATTGATAAGCAATTGTCATTAATTCTAAGAGTATGATGAATATAAAAAACAAAATGCGAGTCAAAACTAAGCCATTTTTACAAAGAGAAGGAACCGATTGTGGCGCAGCCTGTTTAGGAATTATTTTAACTTATTATGGTCGCAATATTACTTTAATGGAATTACGTCGTCACTGTGGAATTTCTAGAGATGGTACTAATGCAGGCAAAATTATAAAAACTGCGAGAAAATATGGCCTAGATGCTACAGGGGGTAAAGCATCTATTGAATATCTCAAGACAATTCAGTTCCCTGCTATTATTTTTTGGAACTTCAATCATTTTGTAGTCTTAGAAGGATTTGATGCAGGATCTGCCTATATTAATGATCCTGCATCTGGTCGCAGAAAAGTTAGTTTATGTGAATTTTATCAATCTTATACCGGTATTGTTTTAGAAATGCAACCCAGTGAAAACTTTACCACTGGTGGTGAAACTAAAAATTTAATTAAGTATTTAGCTGCTCGTCTTCAAAATGCCCAAATAACCCTAATTTTTATTTTTTTGAGTGGATTTTTTCTGAGTTTAATTCGATTAGCTATTCCGGCTTTTAGTTTGATATTTGTTGATGAGATTTTAATCGAAAATAATCACGATTGGTTACGGCCTTTACTATTAGGAATGGCTATTACCATCATTCTACAATTTATTATTGCTAAGGTTCAATTTAACTACTTAAGAAAGTTAATTATTCGCTTATCTATTTCAATGAATAGTAAGTTTATTTGGCATACTTTAAGGTTGCCTATGAAGTTTTATACTCAAAGATTAGCAGGAGATATTAGCGATCGCACTTCACTAAATGATGAAGTAGTTGAATTATTAAGTCAAGTGGCTAATACTCTAATTGATACGGTTATGTTGATTTTATATGCTATTTTAATGAGTTTTTATGATTGGGTATTAACCTTAATCACTATTGGTTTTACTCTCATTAATGTCATTGCTTTACACTTATTAAGACAATTCAGAATTCAAGCTAATCTTAAATTAAGCCAAGAAAAGGGTAAATTATCAGGGTTTATTCTTGGTAGTATCCAAGGAATTGAAACTGTCAAAGCAGGAGGCTTTGAGTCTTTTCTCTTTGCTCGTATTGCTGGCATTTATGCTCAAGTAGTAAATAGTCAACAAAAACTAGCTTTACAAACCCAAATTTTAAATGCTTTGCCTGTTCTTTTAACCGCTTTAACCACTTCATTGGTCTTAATTCTGGGTGGTTTTCGAGTGATGGAAGGAATGATGACAATTGGGATGTTAGTCGCATTTCAAAGCTTAGTTTCTACTTTTCTTAAACCTATTAATCAGTTAGTTAATTTTGCTAGTACCTTACAAGAATTAGAAGCAAATTTAGAACGTTTAGATGATATATTAGATCATCCCATTGATCAAGAATTAAAAATTAGAAAATCTTCTCAAACTTCAGATAAGAAATATCATGAAGATTTGAATAAAAATAAAATAGAATTATCTAATTTGCAATTAACAGGAAAACTGGAACTTAGAAAAATTACCTTTAGTTATAATCCTTTAAAATCTCCCCTAATTGAAAACTTTAACTTAACCCTGAACCCAGGACAAAGAATTGCTTTAATTGGTAAAACTGGTTCCGGAAAATCTACTATTGCTCACTTGATATGTGGATTATATCAACCCTTATCAGGAGAAATATTATTGGATGGAAATCCTCGTCTTTCTATCCCTCGCTCAATTTTAGCTAAATCAATTGCTATGGTGGAACAAGATATATTTTTATTTGCTGGTACTATTAGGGATAATTTAACATTATGGAATCCCACTATTAGTGACGCAGATTTAATGCAAGCTTGTAAAGATGCCAACATTCACAACTTTATTGAAACCTTACCGGGTGGTTATGATTCTATTTTACTTGAGGGTGGTATTAATTTAAGTGGTGGACAAAAACAACGCTTAGAAATTGCCAGAGCTTTAGTTAACAATCCTCGTATTTTAGTATTAGATGAAGCTACCAGTAGTCTTGATGCAGAAACAGAGAGAATTATTGATATTAATTTACGTCGTCGTGGTTGTGCTTGTATCGTAGTTGCACATCGTTTAAGCACGATTCGAGACTGTGATGAAATCATTGTTTTAAATCACGGTAAAGTCTTAGAAAGAGGTACACATCAACAATTATGGTATCAGGGCAATTTTTATCGTCAATTGTTGCAAGTAGATGAAGGAAAAATAATTGATGAATCTTTCAAGCGTCAAGTTATCCAAACGATATATAAGTGTGAGCAAAATAATAGTCATGATAATAATTCTACAAATCTAAAATCCTTAATCAATATCCCAGAAGAAAGTGAGGTTACTCAATTAGAAGGAAATCAAACCTTATTACTCGATCAAAAACATATTGTTTGGTTAGTAAAATCAGGAACAGTAGAAATATTTTATTCTCTGGAAAAACAGGGAAAATTCATAGGTAATCGTCATTATTTATTTACTATAAATGAGGGAGATTTGATTTTTAATAGTGATACTTTGTCGAATAATAATAATAACAATAAGTTTCAGGGGAAATTATTAGGCTTAACTTTCAGTCAAGCAGAATTAATAAAAATTAATCTTGAGCACTTGACTGTCGATCTATCTTTAAGCAAACAATGGATAATAAAAATACAGAAAGCCGTTAATAAATATGCTCAAGAGATTCAATCAGATAACTCATCATTAATGCAAATAAAGTTGAAACTAAATCAATTTAAAGATAAAAATAAAATTTTATACTGGCAAGAAATTACCACAATCAATAATGAGGTTTGTCGTTACTTAGCTAAAGTAATTGAAGAAAAATACAACCAGGAAATAATTGATAGTGAGAAATTGAATAATTATAATCAACAAATGATGACTAACACTATCAACGATTTTGTTTCTGTATTAACTAATCAATCTCATGAGCAACAGTGTAATGCTTCTAACCAGTTTACTGAGCAATTATTAATGGTTATGGGGGTAATTGGCCGTGCCAGTGGTCTAAAAATTATTGCACCATCTCTTGATCATAATCAATACTTTAATCAAAGTAAGTTAGAGAAAAAATTATCATCTAATTCTTCTGAAAACCTAACATTGAATTTTGATTCAGTGGATGAACAATCCTATGTAAATTCTTTTCAGCCTCCAAAAATCCATTTGGCATACCTAGAAGAGATAGCAAAAACATCACAATTTTCGCTACGTAAGGTTAACTTAAAAGGTAAATGGTGGAAAAAAGAAAATGGACCGTTATTAACTTGGATTAAATCAGAAAATACACCTATTGCCTTATTACCCAATGAGAAACATAAATATTTAATTTTCAATTCTCAAACACAAACTTATACTCCTATTAATTCTCGTATTGCGAGTCATTTATCGACATCAGCCATAATGTTTTATCGCCCCTTTCCTGAGATAATAAATAATGCCATAGACGTATTTTTATTTTCAATTAAAGGGTATCAAAATGATTTAGGAAAAATTATTGTTTTAGGAATGGCTGCCACTCTTTTAGGAATGATTACTCCTCAAGCTACTGCTATTTTAGTCAATCATGCAATTCCTGATAGTGATCAATCTTTGTTATGGCAACTAGGGGGAGGTTTAATGGCTGTTGCTTTTGGAAAATCCATATTTCAACTAGCCCAAGGAATTGTTTCTTTAAGAGTAGAAACAGCAACTGAAAGTAGTTTACAACCAGCTATTTTTAATCGTCTTTTTAAGCTCAGTCCATCTTTTTTCTCCCAGTTTAGCACAGGTGATTTATTAACCCGTATTTTGGCCATTAGTCAAATTCGTAGTTTAGTTGGTGGTGCCACCAGGCGAACTTTATTAAACGGTTTTTTCTCCTTGTTAAATTTAGGGTTAATGCTTATTTATAGTCAAAAATTAGCAGTAATTGCTTTAATAATTAGTTGCATTACTATGATAATAACTATCATTACTGGAGTGATTTTAGTTCGTTTAGAAAGAAAACAAGAACAACTCAGTGGAGAAATTCAAGGATTTACAGTACAGTTAATTAATGGAGTCCAAAAATTACGGATCGCAGCCGCTGAAGAAAGGAGTTTTAGTGCATGGGGCAAAAAATACCGACCCCATATAAAATTAGTTAAAAATATTCAACAAGTTAACGATATTGTTTCCTTAATAGGAGAAATTTTACCCTTAGTTACATCAATTTTAATCTTTTGGTTTACCATTAAAGAAATAATGACAGCCACCTTAACTGGTACATCAGGATTAAATATGGGAACCTTTTTAGCTTTTAATACGGCAATGGGTAGCTATCTTGGTGGAGTAACATCTTTAAGCAATACTGTGACAGATATTTTAGGAATCATTCCTTTATGGGAGAGAGCAAAACCTATCATCCAATCTCCTTTGGAAATCTCATCTTATCAAGCGCATCCAGGAGAATTAACTGGTAATTTAGCTTTAGATAATGTTAGTTTTAGTTATCAAAAGCATAATTTTTATGATCATAATAAAGTTCTCAATCAATCTGTCAATATTCATGAAGAAAAATGGAAAAATTGTCAGAATTCTGCTTTGAGTAAAAACGTATTAAATCAGATTAACTTAGAAGTTAAATCAGGGGAATTTATTGCCATTGTTGGACCATCTGGTAGTGGTAAATCTACCTTATTTCGACTATTATTAGGATTCGAGAAACCTTCCCAGGGGAATATTCTTTATGATGGAAAAAATTTAGCCGAATTAGACTTGCAATCACTCAGGCAACAATTAGGAGTTGTTTTACAAAACGGGAAAGTAGTTTATGGCAGTATTTATAATAATATTAGTTGTGGAGGTTTAGTTTCTCCTGAAATGGCTTGGTACGCAGCCCGTCAAGCAGGAATAGATGAAGATATTGAACAAATGCCCATGGGAATGAATACCATCGTTAGTGAAACAGGTAATAATTTATCAGTGGGGCAAAGACAACGTTTGTTAATAGCTAGGGCTTTAATTCATCAACCAAAAATATTATTATTTGATGAGGCCACCAGTGCTTTAGATAATCACACTCAAGCCCTTGTCACTGATAGTTTAGAAAAGTTAAAAGTGACTCGAATTGTTATTGCGCATCGTCTTAGCACCATTCGTAATGCAGATCGTATTTATGTATTCTCTCAAGGAAAAATTGTGCAAAGGGGAACTTTTTCAGAATTACTGAAACAAGAAGGTTTATTTAATCGCCTTGTTTCTCGTCAATTAGTTTAAGTTAGATTTTTATCTATAAACGCTCGCCTTTTGGTCGGTTTTTGATCTTTATTTAGATCAAAAATTTTTGACTCAAAGTGAATAAAATTGGCAAGCCAAATCTAAGTATTAACGTAATTGCTTAACTATGGAGAATACAAACATTAATAAACATGGTATTAATCAAACCGAACATTTAAACTTAGAATATTTAGTATAAAGTGGACATTTACTGGGCCACTTTATTTTATTTCAAAGACGCTTCTTGAAATACTGCATAAACTTTGCCAGTCTAACCTAAGAGTCAATGAAACACACTTAATTTTCGATGCAGTACCCCAATATGAATAACAATCAATCGAATCAAATCGAAGACAAAAACACCGAATACACCGAACTTTCTGATTTAGAATTAGAGTCCGTTTCTGGCGGTAAAGGTGGAAGAGATCAAGAGCCTCGTCGTCGTAGGGGCAGTGGTGGTGGCGGTGTAAGAGGTTGAATGAAGTCAGAAGTCAAAAGTGCCTCACTCCGTAGGGTGCGCTATCGCACAGAAGTGTAATTTATAGTTGAGGATTCTAACCATCAACTAGAATTAGTCGGATGTGTTATAAAATTTTGGTCTGGATTCATGAGGGACGCATTATCGGGCGGAACTATTTCCGCCCGATAATGCGTCGGGTCCCCATCTAAAATGTTAGTATTTTTGAGAGAATTTATAGATGGGGACTTCTGCCGACATTTCAGTTAATCATACTCTTTTTTGCCCATCCCATCTATTAAAGGTAGTTAACAGCTACCTTTTTATTTACAAAAATATTTTTCAAGAAAAACTGCATAAATTTAGCAAGTCAAACCTAAGAGTAAACATAACACAGTTAATTCTCGATGGAGTACACAAACATGACTAACAAAAAAGTTCATCAAAACCAAGAAAAAAACATCGAATACATGGAACTTTCTGATTTAGAATTAGAGTCCGTTTCTGGGGGTAAAGGAGGCGGAGATTTTAAAAGAAATGGTTCTAGTGGTACTTATTATCCTGGTGGTGGTAATCATGGCGTTCATGGTGGTCATGAAAATGGTAGTTACTACGGTGGATATTCTTATCGATGGTAAGTCAATTAGAATGCGCAAAGTACCGACTCCTAAAGTTGGAAGCTTGAAAAAAGGAAGATGTTTCTTCTCTTGGTCAATTGGATATCGCGAGGTCTACTCGCCATTCCTCGACCGCTTTTTATACCCTTGAAAAGGGAGGATTGAAAACATTTTTTCTGGAAATAATCTAATTGCATATTAATATTAAAAAGGTAGTTAATAGCTACCTTTTTAATATTTTTGAGCAAATATTTTTTAAAAAAATAAAAAATCTAAATAACTGCATAATTTATATTAGTCAAATCTATCAACAAACAGAATACAATCAACTCTATATTGAGAATCAAAAAATGGACAATAATTACCTTAATCAACCGCAAAATTTAGACGTAGAATACACTGAACTTTCTGACTTAGAATTAGAGTCTATTGCTGGTGGTAAAGGGTTTAATCATCGTGATCTTGGTAAAAAGGGTCCCAACACTCCTGGACCTACCTTTAACCCCATAAAGCATTTTAGTCGTCAAGTTAGTCGATGGTTTTAGGGTCACGAATAAAACACACAACCAGTATCTAATCAAGATTAAAGATGGTGATTAACCATCTTTTTTAGAATAAGTTTTATTAGAAAAATCTGCATATTATCTCAGAAATAAATCTAATAAATAACTAAGAGATTAATTATTGCTCATTAGTCATCGTTAACCATGCTACTAAAAACTCGTCTATTTTCTAAAAAATCAAAACAAGACGCTTCTGTCCCTAGAAAATCAACTCCTACTATTTCTCAAAAAGTCGTATCACCAGATAAATTTGATGACTTAGTGCAAGTGGTTGATAGTCATAATTGGTTAAGCTTATGTACTTATGGATCAATTGTAGCTTTGATTTTATTGTGGGGAGTTTTTGGTAAAATTCCTGTTAATGTCACTGGAAAAGGTGTATTAATTTATCCTAATACAATTAATGATTTAGAATCTCCCATTAAAGGAAAAATAGAACAAGTTAAAGTTAAAACAGGTGAATGTGTTACCAAAGATCAAGTTTTAGCAATTATTGATCCTTCTGATATTAAACAACAATTAAAACAAGAAAAAATTAAGCTAGTACAATTACAATCTCAAGATAATCAAGCTGATTTCCTACAACAACAGCAAACTAACTTACAAACCCAAACAGTAACTCAACACAAAGCGAGTAAACAACAACAGTTAGAAACCGCACTGGCCTTAACTCCTTTATTAAAAAAACAAGGTTTTGAGAGCATTAGTAAACAAAAAAAATCCGTTGAAAAAAAATTAACTCATCTTCAACAAATCAACCCTCAATTAAAACAAAATAGCTTAGATAGTCTGAAAAAACAAAGAATTAGTCTAGAGCAACAATCCAAAGATGTAGCAGAAATTTTACCCGTATTAAAAGATAGATGGACAAAAAGACAATCCCTTAAAAATCAAGGAGCATTATCAGCCGATCAAGTTTTAGAATCGGAACAGGAATATCGTCAAGCCTTACAAAAACAATCCGATTTACAAGCTAAAGTACAAGAATTACAAGTTCAGGAAACTCAAATTCAACAACAGTATTTAGATAATTTAGGTAAAATTAGTGACTATCAAGCTCAACTCACTGAATTACAATTAAAAGAAACTGAAGCCAGAGAAAAATATGAGCAAAATTTAAGTAAAATTAGTCAGCTAAAAGCTGACATAAAAGAGTTAGATAGTCAACAAAAAAGAGTCGCTCAAGATAACTTAAAAGAAGAAAATCAGCGAAATAATCAAATTCAAGAAACTCAACGTAATATTGCCCGTTTGCAAAAACAATATGATGATAATCGTGAAATAAAAAGTCCTGTCAATGGTTGTATTTTAGAGCTTACTGCCTCCAAAGGAGATATCATTGAAACAGGCGAACGTTTGGGGGGAATGTCTCTTAAAAATAATTCCAGTCAAATGATAGGAGTCGCTTATTTTCCCATTGGAGAAGGAAAGAAAGTCCAAGTCGGAATGAAAGTACAAATTACCCCTGATACTGTTAAAAGAGAAAGATTTGGTGGCAT
>JBFRWG010000140.1:0-18668 GCA_051439445.1 Crocosphaera sp. | reverse complement strand
CTTTCCAGACGGTATCTAACTGTTGCTGAAAATCAAATTCTTCTATTTCCTCATCTTCAGGATCAGGTAATTCAAAGTTAAACTCAACTGGGGTTTCTAAAGCGTTACGGATATCATCAGGAGATGGAGGAGAAGCGACCATATCAATTTTTCGGTTATTGCCAAGCAATCTAATCACAGAATCTTGATTGTATCAACCTTTCCTCAAAATCTTCAATATATCTAGAGAATCAGTGCGTATTTTTCACAGTTCCTTGCATTGACTTTGCAGACACACCCTAGTCTAAACTCCAGTTAATAGTGATTTAATGCTAGGCCATAATTGTTGAACTTTATGATGAAGATTATGTTTAACACACCAATCAATCATCTCAAGTAAATTTTCCTTTTCTTTGTCAAAAATGAGACTATCTTGTTGTTGGGAAATTTCTAGATAATAATCAATCCAACGCTCTCTCATAAGGATTTCCCATTCAGGATAGTCGTTAATTTCCTCAGTTAGATAGTTACGGATAAGGGGTAATAAGCAATACTTTTGGTTTCTTTCTTCGATTAATAACATTTCTTTTAGCTTGATTAAACTATCAGAAAATATATTCAGATTTTCTAATCCAATTACCCTTATAATGGTTTCTTGAAGTGCGCCATTGGGGAAAATGACTAAAGCTAGAAGAATTTTATGGGTCGTTTTCCCTCTTAAGGAACTTAAGGATTTTTCAAAATAAACCTGGGCAATTTGTTCTAATTGTTTAACCTTGGGATCAGAAGATGAGGAGGTGATTATATTTGTGGCAGAAGAAATCGATTGTTCCCTAGATTCTCTAATGGGTATGGGTGTTGAAAGGTTCTGGGGTTTTGCCGAGGGACTATCTACCGAATCTAATTGATTTGTTTCTTGTTCCTCATAGATGCGATTAGTGATCACAATCTTAACATTAGCTTTATTAACTTTTTCTCCAAACGTGCAAGAAAGTCTTCTCCAGAGTTTGGGACCGACATCGTTCTTCAAATATTCAATAGTATAACCATTTTCAGCCGCAATTTCTGGATATTTTTTACCATTTAGACTTTCTTGCAATACTAAGGATTCGATGTTTGAGAGATGTTTTCCCGTATTAGAAAAAACTTGTTTGTCTGTGAAGATAAGAACAACTTTGAAAGAAATTTTTTTCGTTTCTAATTCCATAGATACCTCTTTTCCGACTTGAAAATAATAAATAATTAAGAATCAAACTAAGGGTATTCTATATAAGTTTATAGTACCAAATTACTTAATTTTAAAAGATGAAAAATTAAGTTAGAAAATAAGTTAAAACCTAACTAATACCCCAAGATTAGCGATTAATATGGTACAATCAACCTATAAATTCTGATGTTACAAAGAAACTGCAAAGAATTGAGACTAAACAAAATATTTAGGAATAAGTCTAGTAAAATCTGATGGTAAAGTTAGGTAACGAAGAACAAATATTCTGATATTCTTCTGTGGTATGGGTCAATTTTATGGGATTAAACTCAATTTCATAATTTATTTTATGTTTTCTTTAGATCAATATTTTAATCTTAGGTAAAATGAACTTAACTTTCCCGAAAACAAGAATGCTAATCACCTAATTTTTACTTAACTGACTTAGGAAGACTGTAAGACATCCTTAACTAATACATACCTTTATTCGTAAATTATTATACTTACCGAATTAATAAAACAAATGTACTACAAAAACAGGGATCGCACTTTCAACATAGAAAATTTTGAATTATTGCCAGGAACTAAGTTATCATCTGAAAATCGTTGGGTGATCATGGCCGAGGTAATACCGTGGGAAGAATTTATTATCGAGGGACTTTTTCAGCCAACCCTAAATAACTTATTTTTTCCTTAACTATTCTAGGCTGACATTTAATAATCTAAGGGTTTTAATAGATTAATAGTTATTAAAAAACTAAAATCAAATCTAGAAAAACTCCTCAAACTATGATGTCAAAATATTATCAAAGTAAGAGTGTAGCTCAAGAAACAAGCCTACTAAAACGGATAGCAGAAGGGGATAAACTTGCTTTTTGGGAATTATGGAGTCAGTATAAAGACTCTTTATATAATTACTGTTTAAGACAAATGAATAATAATGCTGTAGATGCTCAAGAAGCTTTGAGTATTTCCATGCTAAAAGCTTGGGACAAACTGCCAAACCATGCTCATAAAATTACCAATATCAAAGGTTGGTTAATTCGGTTAACTCAGAATGTATCTATCGATTTTTACCGTAAAAGAAATAGGACATTAACTAGCACAGATAATCTGGATTTCCTGTCTTGTTTTAGTCCTAATTATAGTTCATATTTTCTAGACTCTCCTGAAAAATTACTGATGCGTGAAGAACTGAAAAATATTCTCTACCAGGAAATCCAAAAACTCGATGATTCTCTAAAAATCCCCTTAATAATGAGGTTTATTGAAAATAAATCTTACTCAGAAATTGCTAATCAACTTCAGTTATCCCAAACCAATATTCGTAAGAGAATCCAAAAAGTAAGAAGAATATTAATTGAAAAAATAAAACCCTATCTTCAGGGTTGCAATAATTTAAAAGGTTGGGAAAAGCTCAATGATAATTACCAGGAATTGTTACACCTAGAATTAGATGAGTTATTAACTACACAACCCCAGATATTACCGATCAAAGAACCCAACTTAGAGGAAATTTTTTATCATCTTTATACTAGCCATCTAGAAACCTTAGCTTCTCCAGTATTCATAGAGGAACTTGCATATGTCTAAGTCAATAAACTCTCAAGTAATATCAGTTAATTTTGGCAACAAAATAGAAATTGATGTCTATTTAACCAGCAACTACAAAACGGAAAAAAAACAGCAAAAAGTCACTTTACTAAACAATTACATCAAAAAATATCCTTCCGGCTGGAAAAAACGGTTAGAATTAGCTGATCTTCTTTACTCATTGGGAGATTGGGCAAGAGCCATTCCAGAATACCAAACCGTCTTAAAAAAGAAACCCAAATTGATTAAAGTTTGGTTACAACTGGGTCATATTTTTCACCTCCTCGGTGCTACAGTTCAAGGACTTGAGGCTTATAAAACTGCGTTATCTTTATCATCTCATCAAGAAACACAACAACAAATCCAGGGCTTAATTTACTCCTGTCAGAGAAAGTATCAAACTGCCATCAAAGCCATAGAAAGTGCTACAAAAATCAATCCCAATAATGCTACCCATTGGCTTGCTTTAGGGGTAACCTATTTACAAAAAGAGTCTCCTGTAGCGGCCTTTCAAGCGTTGGAAAAATTCTTAACCCTTCAACCCAATGACATTAAAGGATTAAATTATAGTCATGATGCCCTATTGGGGATGGGAAAAATAAAAACAGCCCAGAAAAAATTAGACTTAGCTCAACAATTAGCTCCCCATAATATTAATGTTCTCGAACGAGTGATCAACCATCGCTTAAGAAAAAGATTAGTTCAACAACAACCCGGCCAAGAAACTTGGCATCTGATAGAACAAGTACAACAATTAGCCCCTGATGTTATCAATACCAAGTCTTTGCAAGCATACTATCATCTATTTCGAGGAGAAGTCTCTCTTGGACTAACCATACTAGAAACATTTATTGACGACCATCAGCATAACCCTGGAGGTTGGTATCACTATGCTCACTATTTGTTTCAGATGGGTAAACGACAAAAAGCAGCTAAAGCGATTATTACCGCTTATCAACTTTATCAAACAGATTGGCAAATTAATCGTTCTATGTGTGAAATTTTACCTGCTGTGGCTAAATTCGAGCAGTTACGCATTAGGTCTTTATTAACAGAGTGTTTAGATAAGTTTCCAGAACGTTGGACCGTTTGGGCCATCACTGGCCGAGTATTAGTGGAGCATTTCCAAGAAGTTGAACAAGGAAGCTATTTATCCTCTCAAGCAGTTGATCTTCAACCCCAATTACCCGATACTTGGTTTCATCATGGCCGTGTCTTGAGCATTGGCGGAAAATATCGAGAGGCCATAGAAACACTCAAACAAGGATGGCAATGGATACCAGAAGAAGAGAGTTGTTTACAATCTGTATTGTTAGCGGCTCAATTAGGGGAAAACTATCAACAGCTAGGGGAAAGAGATGATAGTCGCTCTTGGTGGCATTTAACGGCTAATCATGCTCAAAGAATGCTGAGGTTCCATCCTATTTTTGCACGTTATTGGCAAAATAGGGCTAATCAAGCATTACAGTTATCCTCTTGACATACTCCACTACCCTTATGGCGAGTGCATTGGTGATTCAGTAATTACTTACAGCAAACCTACTCTCTTTACTAAGTTATAGAGTAATTTTGTTCTGATTTTTCTCTAGCACTAGAGTTTATTTGTTCTAATTGAGCAACTCAAAAATAATAGCGATCGCTCGTTTCTCTAACACTAGAGTAGTTTTGTTCTGATTTTTCTCTAATTTTTTCAGGTTTTGTTCTCTCGAAAAAAAATTCACAAAACCTACCATAACAACGTCTTAAAGGTATGTCAGGATGTAATCCTTGAAGAAACTGTTGTTAACTCTGACATCTTCCTATGGACGCTTTTCTTGATACATAATCTCTACGTCTAACACTAATTGGAGAATAATGATGATTTCAAGTCTGGTAAAAACTCAACCCAAACCCCGATTTTATGAAACGTTTTCTGAAGGAGAAATCGATAATATTATTAAAGGGTTATCAGAGCATAAAGAAATTCCCTTTAAGTATTTTTATAAAGACCAAATGGCAACCACTTGGGATCAATCTGTTCAACAAGATCACTTAGCCATCACCAGTAGCACTCATAGCGATATTACCTTATTGAATAACAATTTTCAGGTTATTGAACAAAAAAAATCAACATTTGATTACGTTAATATCATTGATATTGGCCCAGGAAATTGTTACCCTGTTAAAGAGTTTATTGGACAAGTTCAAGAACGAGGTTGGCTAAATAAGTATATTGCACTTGATCTGAGTCAAGATATTTTAAATTTATCCCAAAAAAATATTAATTCTTGGTTTCCAGATGTAAATTATCAAGGATATATGATTGATTTTGAAGATGAAGATTTTAGAGACATTGCTCTCAGAAATAGCCTCAATTCAGAAGGGTCAAAAATCATGAATATTGTCCTCTTTCTGGGGGGGACTCTGGGAAATCATAAAAATCGCTTGAAAGTCCTGCAAAATCTTCAGAAAAGTTTAGGCAATGACGACTTATTGCTGTTGAGTTTTGCTCTAAGATTTCCTAATTCATCTGATACCTTTAACTATGAACATCATATTTCTCATAATGCTTATGAATATTTGATAGATTTATTAAACATTCAAGCTAATGATTGTAAATTTGTTGGCAATTTCAATGAAAATACTGGGGAATATTTTACTGGTATTTTACCCCAAAAAGATTATAGTTTAGAGTTTCTGGCTAATGGTAAAAAGCAATCAGTTTTCTTAAAAGAAGCAGAGATTGTCCAGATTTATCGATACTTTAAATATCCCTTAAGTCCCCAAATTGGTATTGATAGCTTTTTGCAGGAAATTGAGCAAGTTAGCTTAAAAGCTCATACTTGTAATATCGATATTGTCAATCTTCGTGCTTTAGCAATTTGTCAGAAAGCTGATCATTAATCTTATAAAATATTGCATCGAAATCACTAAAAACCAAGGAAGTAATTATGTATTTAAGTGATAATTTAACCGAAATGTTAACAGATACTATTATCGAAAAGTATCAAGAACATAAAGAAGAATTGGCTCCCTATCCTGTGCCAACTAAAGCCACCTTACAAATCATGAATGGAGTCCTAGATGTAGTTCATAGCGTCGATTTAGTTATGAATGAAGACCTAGAAGATGCTCATATGTCTGTTACAGTTTTACACGCAAAAACAGCCAGAGCCGATAACACCTTTGCCATTGGATTTTCTGGGGGAAAAAAATCTCAAAGTAACTTCCATAAAATCCATAAAAAAATGTTAGATCGAGGGGATACGCCTAATTTTATCTATACCCCCGGTTTAGGAATTTTAAAGATTATTAGTCAAACGGATTTTTTCCCAGAACAATTGGTCAGAGATGGTCAAACTACAGGAGACTTAGCTATCTATTTTCAATATGAAATGAGTGGCGGCTTTGACTTGCCTTATGCCGAACCCAAAGCCTTTAGAATTCTTAATGCTCTTGGGGGTGGAGAATTGCTCGGTTATGCTTCTTGTTGGGTCACTCATTCTCATCTAGCTACGCCCCAAATCACCAATGTTTCTTTTATTGATTCGCGGTTATCTTTTATGCTTCCTAATGAATTGTGTAAAAAACATTTTGACCAAATGAAAGGAAGTGTCACAGTCCCTTCAGTCGAAACTGTAGCTAGTTGAATGAAGTCAGAAGTCATTCGTTTTAATTTATAGTTGAGGATTCTCAGCACCAACTAAAATTAAGTGGATGTGTTATGAGATTTTGGTCAGCATTCATCCCCATCTAAAATGTTAGTATTTTTGAGAGAATTTATAGATGAGGACTTCTGCAGACATTTTGTTAAAAATGAGAGGTTAAATTATGAATATTCAACAAAATGGCATGGATCAAGCAGCAGTTGCTCGAGAAGAAATTAATCAACAAATTAAACTTCATCGCCAACTCTTAGAAGACGCTCGCCAACAAGTTCAAGAATTAGTTAATGTACAGATAACCACAGCCAAAGAAGAACACCAAAAATTAGCCCAAAAAGCAGCCCAAGAAGCAGTAGAAGCTCAAATGGCTGCTCAAGAACAAATTTCTCCCACTGCTCCCTCTTCCCCAACTTCACTAGCAGAGTTAATTTTACTCTTATCCGAAGGAACAGGAGTAGATCCAGAAGAAATAGCCACAAAAACCCAAGAAGCGACTGAAACTGCTAGTCAACTTATCAAACGAGTATCTCAGATGTTTAATTCAGCGTCTGAGGATTCGGAAACCTAAAAAATTCACAAAATGTTCTCCAATAACGTTTTGTTTACAGAGCTATTGTCATACCTTCTCCTCAAGAAGTCTCTGACAACTGACGATCAACAACCGCAAACCAATGTCCATGAAGTAAACGGAGAAAACATTATGCCAGAAAACTATGATTGGGTCATTATTGGCCAGGGAAGTAGTGCGCTTAATTATCTGTATGCAAAGTATTTGGTGTCTCAAGATAATGATCAAGATAATTTTCAAGATGACAACATTTTACTCATTGGAGAAGCAGATTTATGGACAAACTTCTACGATCACGCAAAAGCTAAAAACCTCATCCCAACGATTTTCTCCCGAATGTTATTCAATCAAAGGGACGAACTCATCCAAGATTTACAACAGATGTTTGGCCAGCTAGACTACGAAATTGGACAAGCAGCAAATTTAGACTACACCCTCAACTGGTGGGATAAATGGATGGACCCTCAGCAATGGAACATTGACTATGGTAATCGCTTAATCAAAGCAGCACAACTGGACAAAGGTTCACCAGAGTATTTGCTAGTGGGACAATATTCTTATCTACAGCAACGTCTGTTGCAGGATTTACAAACAGAATTAAATAACTTATCTTTACGTTCGGGTAAGGTAGAAGACGTAAGTGTTCCTCAAGGTAACAATGATTATAAATACCAGATAAAATATAAGCTCTCTACCTCAGATCAACAGAATACAATAAAGACAAAAAAAGTCATCATTGCAACTGGTGTACCACAACAGAAAACCCCTAAAATAAACAAAAATGCCGACGGTGAATATCTCTCTCTTGACGCATGGAAAGAATTGCAAAAAAAACAAGCACGATGGGACAATAAAAAGCTTTACAATTTGGCATGGAACGCCACAGATTATGTGGTTGAACCCCTAATAGATACTATTGCCTTAGACCCTCAAGAAAAAGAGAGCGAACGAGTTAAAGCAATAGAACAATCAAAGTTCACAGTTTTAGTTGATGGCGGAACTCCAACAGGGGCGTGGGCTGTAGAAAAAGCGTTAAATCTAGGAGCTGCTCATGTGATCTGGATCAGCAAATACTATGGAAAAGGGCTTGTGTTTGAAAAACCCAACGCTTGGGGTCGTAATGCTCCTGCACTCCTCCAAAGTGGATATTGTGGTGATTTGTTAGTGGCACAAGTAACGAAGGTTGAAGTGGTTGGAGAACAAGAGATTAGAGAAATTGAACAAGGAACAAATGCTCCTTGGGTCAAGGTCACCATAAATAAATCTACTCAGGAGGATGTACCTGAACCAGCAACAAAATTAGATTTTATTGGGGGATCTGATGCTGGTATTAAGGCAAGGGTGGTTACAAACGAAGAAACCCTATATGTAAATGTTTATATTGCTGCTACCGGGCCCTCACCAGAAACATTACCAATTCTTGGGAACAATATAAAAAGCAATCTGAACCCTATAGTAGACACGCGCAGACGATTAACTAAACCAGAAGTAACTGATGATGAAAGGGCAATAGTTGGGCTGGGAAAAGATGATGACTTATTCGTCATAGGACCAGCAGCATTCCAAGCAATGAAGAGCATAGATAATCTCAAACAATATCAGGAGAGATATCAAAAGACTAAAGAGCTATTCCCCGAAACTACCCACACGGATGATGGTATCACAGTGACAAAAGCTGCTATTAAGGTTATGACTGATATGACAGAGAAACCACTAGCGCAATTGCCTGATGTACCTTCTGTTTGGCTTAATACATACAATATCTATACCAATGCAATAATCTCTTTAATCGAAGCTATTTCAGGGGAAAACAGCATATGGGGATATTTTTTTAGCAAGCAGAAGATTGTTTCTGCACTAAAAGAAGATAAGCCGAGTGAACAATTTGTAAAATTTCTTCGAGAAGAGAATAATATCTTCGATCAAAAAGATGTATTATGGCTGTTTAGATATGCTAAGTGGATAAACGCAAATCAAGAAACATTAGGAATAACAACTTTCTTAAATTACTATAGGAATGTTTTGAGTCAAAACAATTTGAAGACAATATATCTCTTTAATTGGAACGTCACAGACCGAGAAGAGACATTTGAATTCTTCAAAAAACTCTTCAACCTAAACTCTCAGCACGAATATCAAGATGATCAAAAGCAGATAGATGAGTTAGATCAACTAAACAAGGCAGTCTATGAATATATTTATACTATGAAATATACAGGACAAGAAAAGGCAGAGGGTCGTCAAGGAAGTGTTTATGGATGGACTCCAGTAGAGTTTTTAGGACTCCCTAATATTACAGACCTTTATACTCCTGAGGATAGCTTGGGCCCGGTTCCCACCCACTCACCATTACTATTCAGAAGTTGGAAGATAGTAAACCCATAGCCAAAGTCTGATTATGAAATTTCTGACTTGTGACTTCGTTATTATTGCCTCTGGGTTAAAGACTGAGAAGACTTTAATGCAAGCGAACTCATTGATCCAGAAATCGAAAACAGTGGTTTTTGGAGAATCTATGCACTTATCGAAATAATAGGGTCTAAAACCTGTCTTTTTAAAGACGTTCGGCGAAGCTGATTCGAGCCGCGAAACGTTTTTGAGGCAAGCCTTAAATCTTCGTTTCAAAAACAACTTCTGACTTGGAGACTTCGTTAAAGGGTGTGGAGTATGTCAACCTGATGGGAAGTTCTTAAGAATTTCCCCGGCCTCTTTGCCAATATTAGCTAAGTTTTTTGTTGCCATCTCAATAGTTTTTCCCGCTTGTTCAATGACCGGTTGATACTTCGGTATGTTTTCGTAAGGGTTAGCGACTATTTTTGACATAGCAACCCCGATCGCAGCAGTAGAGATAGTCAAGACATTTTCTAAATAGTTAGTGCCATCTTGAACTGCGATCGCCATTGACTGAGCTACAGATTGATATGCTTTTCCTGCCCCCTGAGTCCTAACTATTGTTGGATCAAGAAGTTCCTTATTAATTTTACTGATTTCATCAAGATCACTCATGAAAATTTCCTCTTTATATGATTGAGATTAAAAGACAATCCTATCCTCACTCCTGTCCTTGACAGAAATGGAAAAGTATGGTATAGGAAGCCAACAAGTTGACCAATAATCAGGATCAAAACTATCCTCATTTTAGTCCTTGTTGCATAATATAGCTCGAAGCTGCGGCCGCAATGGAACTGTTCACCTTTTGCATATTAGTTTGAGCATCGGAAGCATTTTCCATCACCAAACTAATAGAATGGGACATGGTTTGATAGACCACTCCCATAGCGTAGGCTGGCACTTCGGCGAGCACCTTAACATTAGCGGTTGTTACCGCATCTGTTATTTGGGCATTAACGACATCTGCCATCTTTTTGTTACCTGATCTGATTCAATCTTTGCCCTAATATAACAGATTACATTCCAGCTTGAGCCTTTTTTGTTTCTTCGGGTTCTGAGGAGTCTTGAGCTAAGGCTATAATTTCTTGAAGTTTTTGTATGGTTTCCTGAAGGGAATCACTTACCTTAGATGGTGATGAACCAACAGAATAAAGTTGTTGTATCCCAAGAATAGTAACAGCTTGGTGCATAATATTAGCTTGTTGTTGAGCAAAGACCGCATTTTGGGCTGCTAAACCCAAGGAAGAAGCAATCATCTGCTGAAGACTGCTAACGGATGTTGCGGGTACATTACCTAAAGAATTATCATCTTGGTTTTCTGGTGCGTTTGATGATGTTTCACTCATAACTCTATCTTCTCACTATAAAATCAAATGATCAGTCAATATGGCCTCCTGATCTGCCTCTACTATAGAACATTTGACATACTCCACTGCCTAAAGGCGAGTGGATTCTGATTCAGTAATTACTCACTCAAACCTACTCTCTTACGAGGTTTACTAGGCTGAGGAGGTACTAACCTTGCTAGGTCATACATCCATCTGTTTCCAGACACCCTGCCGATTCAGGGTTAGTCGTCACTTCCTGGGGGACCCCCAGTAGGTAGCCGTTAACGCTACGACTTCATCCTAACACAATTACGCCGTAAAGGGCGGGGTTTTAGACCCATGATTTTTCGATAAAAAAAATAATCACACAAAGGCGAAACACAAAACTGACGGTGACTTCGTCCCTGTATGACTGAGAAAACAAGAATTTATTTGATTTTGCTTGTTGATTTTTTTAGATATCAGCACTAACTGAAATCCCCTCTCTCTTTTTAAGGACTGTTTCCGCGATCGGTCTAAGCACTTTTAGCACATCCAGTGAAGAATAAGCTTTGTTTTTTTCTAACTGACCTGGAAACTCTATCATAGGAATGAAGTAGTCTGGCAGTCCTTGAGTCTCGTCCTTTGGTTTCAACCACAACAGAGATGTGTGAAGGCTAGGAATAATTAATTCTTGACTGATATAATCATGAGCTTCAACTATTGGGAGATTCTTATTGGCCCAATCGACTCTTTCCTTGACTTCCTTCATCAAGGACGTTACCTTTTCAGACTGGCCAACAATCTTGGCTTCGTTATTATCTTCCACATCATAAACCTCAATTTCTTGTATATTCCCTTCTTCGTTGTTGAGGAATATGCAGCCTGTTTTTTTTGCCTTAGAAGTTAGATCCAAGTTGATTATGTCATTGAGGCTGACAACATAAGTGGTAAATTGGTTTCCATCGCCTACAGTAGATGTACCAGCAGTTGTTGCAACCTTTTGTAGATAAACTATAATCAAGGGTTTATATTTATCTTCTATGCCTGTTTGGATTGTCATTGGGATTACTCCTAAGATTATGTGGTTTAATGAATGATTGTTGTTTGGGAGGAACTCATGGTAACATCATCTTATATTTGCTTTCTTTTTGATAACTATAGCGACTTTTTGCGGATTCCCCATACTTTCATTGTATTCTAAGAAACAGGAAAGGTATAATTTTGTGTTGAATAAAGAGGATAAGAGGGTTTTTTTCTCAAAGGTCGAAAATAGCCATTTTCTCAACGTGCTTCCGAATCTCATTTCTCGCTAACTCTACAATTGCTTTTTCTTTAGTGAGTTGTTCAAAGAAAAACTTAATTTCTTGAATGTCTTGACTCTCAAAGATGTGGCTATATATCAGGGACGCTGTGTGAAAAGCTCGTGAGGCTTTTCTGACTTCTTTGGAAGCATCATCAACGATCGCACGAGCCTGTTTCATTTTCTCTCGCAACTCACTCTCATTAGTTATGGCTGATTGTAAAATTTTTTGTGCTTTCTGTTCCGCTTCGAGGTAGTGGTTTGATATTTCTGAGGTAATTTTTGCTATTTCCTGGATATAGCTCGAAACTGTTTGATTGATTTCAGATTTCTTCTCAGGAGTAATCGGGGGGACTGGTTTATCAGGAACTATTGTGATCCTAGGGGGGGGGGGTTTGGGGTTATGTTGATTTGGAATTAAATAAGTATGTGTCCACTTGACTGGCGGGGGGTAAGAAAAAAGTCTCCCCCCTTTAAAGTCATCATAGACCCAATCTACGTCGTCATTGGTATCGGAAGCAGTATTGAGAATGTGTATACTATCATGGTTTTCCGAATTTTTTGAATAACCACTAATGACCAGGAAATGACTATAACGAACAGTTCCTTCTGACCATGTGATTCTAACAATTAAGGGGCGACCCCCATTTATCTCTTGCTTAATTGTTTCAAAGTCAACGATACCGTTGTTTTGAGAGGCGTTGTTTGAGTCATTAGCATTTTCTTCTGTCTTGATTGTAGTAGTCGTGTATCCATATTGCTTTAATGCATCAGTCACAAAATACGGATGATTACATTTGCTCTTGTCGTTAGGAGGACAGCACTGAATAGGTTTTGTTTTTAGTTGCGATCTTATCTCATCCGATTTATACGCATAATCTATGCGGTCTGGGGACGCAGTATTAAATGTGGTAGTAGCTACATGGCATTGTTTGGTCGTTTTGAATTCGTTTTTCTGATAAAAATCAATAATAGAGGCGGCAACTGCTGCCCAACACCACTCTCCCAGTTCTTGCTTTTGCATTTTCAATTCAAGTATTCTAGAGTCTGCCATTAATTAAAATCCCTCCTGATACAAAATTAAGTTAGAGCTTTTCATCATCACCTTACCTGAGTTCGATATCAGGCAAAACGTGGATCAATCCTGTCCATTGGAAGCTTGTATCCCTTAATCGGAACCAGAAGGAAAATTATCCAGTACCTCTCCTGCATCAGCACCAATTTCCCTAAAGGTCATGGCTGCTTTATTAACCGTTTCTTGGGCTTGGTTCATAATTTTTGCATATTGGGCAAACTTATCTGGATCAGCAATCATCATTTCTGTGGCCACTGCCACTGCGGTACTGGCAACTGTACTGATATTGCGGAGATGATCGGTGGCATCTTGAACCGCTAAGGCCATAGATTGAGCTACGGACTGATAAGCTTTTCCCGCTCCTTGAATTTTGATGATTTCGGGGTTGATATTGTCGTGAATACGGATAATTTCGGTTTGATTAGGCTCGGTCATTTTCTAAGAACTCCTTATACATTGATTAACATTAATAGAACGAATCGGACTTAAAGATCCAAATCATTAAGACTTTTTACGTTGCTTTGGTACTCTCTAACCTTACTTGCCGCTGCTTCTGCTTTGCTCACTAAGCTCTGGAGTTGTCTATATAAGCTCTTGATAGTATTGCGGTCAGGTGGATCTCTGTGGACAGCATCAAAAATCTGAGCGTATAGAGCATCAGCCCTTTGAGACGCTTGTGAGGCTAGTTTTGAGTATCGGGCTGCATTATGGGCTGCTGTACTGGCAGCTTTGGCGTTATTTAATATAGTTTGACTCTCAGACTGATCCCCCTCTGAAGATGGATTGCCACTAGGCTTCAATTTCTTGAATACATCTTCGGCTATCTCTTGAGTTTCATTGTAATCTGCAGATGCTTGTGAGGCGATCTCTGCTACTTTGGCCGCTTGTTGAGCAGCTTTTAAAATAACTGCTTTTGTTTCTGTGTCAGTTAACTTATTGGGAGCACTCCCACCAGTCGGAGGGATATTCGCAGAGATATTCTCATCTTCATCGTCTTTCTTCTGTCCATTTAGCTGTTTAATCAAATCAACTGGCAATGATGAAGTGGTCTTCTGAGTAGGTAAAGCCATCAGACGCTGACAAGCACTAGCCACAACGGCGGAATTGATTTGCTGCATCCCACCTTGAGCCATTACAGAATTCTGCATCAGCAAACTGGTAGAGTGGGCCATGGATTGATAAACCATGGCCATGGACTGGGCCGGTGCTTCCCCAATGACAGCAACGTGGGTTTGGGAAACAGCATCGGTAATCTGACTATTGACTTTTGGCGGTGTCTGTTTATCTTCTGCCATGACTCTTTCTGGTAATGTTGAACGTCAGACAAGATTGCTTAGGTTAAGCAGACACATCCTAAAATTTAGATCAAAACTTTATACACTTAAACTCAAGAAAATGATCAGGATTTCTCTTTATAACACTACACTTTTAAGAGAAATTGACATCACCAACAGTAATGAATAAGATTTTATTCACCGAATATAACCCTCTTACTCTTAGTCCCAGGACAATCTCCAAGAAATCAAGGAGACAAACGAACAAGAGCATTAAACCTAAACTACTAATTCAACCATTATGCTCCAGTCGGTTTGTTGGTTAAGGACAGAATTTTTTCACAAGCGGTCGAAATAATGGCTGCATTTAACTGCTGCATTCCACTTTGGGCAGTGACAGCATTTTGCATGGACAGACTGAGGGAGTGACCCATAGTCTGATAGACCATACTAAGAGCTTGGGCTGGTGCTTCACCAAGTATTTTAACATTGGTTTGGGTGACAGCATCAGTAATTTGAGGGTTAACGATATCGGCCATGATTAAATCCTTGACTTTGGGATGCTTTAAACTCTTTCATTGTGCTATGAAATCAAGCATTTGTCTATGGTTAGGATGGCTGACGAAACTTTACAACTTAACTTTTCAGAGAAAACCTGTTGAAAACAGGTTATGGGTATTTAGAGGGCATTTGATCATCCTCAACATCGTCTTTTTCTTATTCACTCAAGGATTTCAAAATACCAATAATACCCTGTAAGTTATCTAAGGATTTTTGGGAGTTTGACGTTGATGATTGGGGTTTAAGGGGGATAAACTGCTTTATTTCCTTATTTGTCGCTGTTTGTTGCGTCATGGTTAGTTGCTTTTGCACATTGACTGCATTTTGCGCTAACAAGGACATGGATTGGGAGAACATTTGATAAGAACTTCCCATAGCGATCTCGGGAGACTCAGTATGAGAAGAAATAGGATCACAAGCTTGGTTATCTGAGGGATTATTCTCTAAGGGTTGTTCTTGATTAACCCCAGGACTATCTTGCTGAACTTCTATTTCTATCTTCAAACCTCTATCAACAATCTCAATGCGCTTCGATGGATTGATATCATCCATTATTAATTACCTCTGAAAACATAATACAAAAATTGCCAAATTTCAAAAGTTGAATAGACCCATATCTGTCTCACCCAACGGGAGAGGGAAAAACAGAAAATCTTTCCCTTTCCCCTTTTGAGTTGATTTTTTCAGAAAGTCCCACAAAGATTTTGAATCTATGCTCAAAATGGGCTAAGAATCGGTTAACTACCCCTCTGGGGTGGTGGCTTTAGGTTCTTTCGTTGAGAGCGGCTACAACGGCTAAAATATTAGCTAACAAATCGGCAGTATCTGCCCCTAGAGCTTTACTTGATGCAGCTGAAGTGGCCGCCGTATCAACAGAGTATAGTAAGCTTACCCCTTGAGTGGTAGCGGCCTGATGAACAATATTAGACTGTTGTTGAGCCGTGACTGCATTTTGAGCAGCTAAACTCAAAGACTGAGACATGGTTTGATACAAGTTGCTCATAGCCATGGCTGGGGCATCACCCAAAACTTTAACATTGGCTTGAGTAACTGCATCGGTAATTTGTTGACTTACATTGTCTGCCATAATTTACTCCAAATCAAAAATAGGTTGGTATGATTGGGTTCCTAAATAACAAGGGGAACCTCATTAGGGTGATGAATTGATTGCTCAAGATATTCTTGAAGCGAACTATTGATTCTTTTATGTCTGACCATTTGAACTAACAATGGCTACAGAACAGGACAAAAAATAAGGTGAAGTTCCCTGGCCTAATCATCCAGGTGTACTCTTGAATGGGAGATAAGTGACCTGTTTGATGAACCCATTGCTGAGGTGCGGGTCTTTAAGCATTCTTAACGGCTTTGACAACCGAGAGAATATTTGCTAAGACATCAGGGGTATCAGCCCGTAAGATTTTACCTGTGGCTGACCCTGTGCTGGCGGTATCAATGGAGTACAATAAACTCACCCCTTGAGTGGTTGTTGTCTGATGGACAATATTAGACTGTTGTTGAGTGGTAACAGAATTTTGAGCAGAGAGACTTAATGACTGGGAGACGGTTTGGTAAAGGTTGCTTAAGGCCATTGCTGGTGCTTCAGCGACCACTTTAACATTGGCTTGAGTGACGGCATCGGTAATTTTTGGACTAACGCCAGAAACAGTAGGCTCGCTCATAATTTTCTCCTAAAATAACAATGGCTACAGAACAGGACTCGAAAAAAATAAGGTGAAGTCTCCCGATGTAATTATTCAGGAATACTCTTTCAGTCAATAATGAGTAAACTGTTGGAGCAACCTATTGTTGAGCTTTTTTAAGCACTCGTAATGGCTTGCACAACCGCTAGGATATTGGCTAGGACATCAGGACTGTCAGCCCGTAAGACTTTACCTGATGCTGAAGCGGTACTGGCTGCTCCCATGGAGTACAATAAACTTACCCCTTGGGTAGTAGTAGCTTGATGAACAATGTTAGACTGTTGTTGAGCAGTAACAGAGTTTTGTGCTGACAAACTCAACGACTGAGACATTGTTTGATAAAGGTTACTCAAAGCCATTGCGGGGGAGTCCCCAACTACCTTGACATTGGCTTGAGTGACTGCGTCTGTGATTTGTGAACTTACTTTGGTATCATCTGCCATGAAATTCCTCTCAATAAACTAGGGTTGGTTGAACAGGACAGACACAACAACAGATGAGACTTATCTTAGTAATCATGTATTCTGAGGTGTGTTATCCCTGATAGAATCATCCTCCGGTTGTTGGTGTGTTTGATGTAACATTGTTTAGTGCTTTGACAACCCCCAGAATATTGGCTAGGACATCAGGACTGTCAGCCCGTAATGTCTTTCCAGTTGCAGAGCCAACAGCTGCTGTATCAACAGAGTATAAGAGGCTAACTCCTTGGGTAGTAGTGGCTTGATGAACAATGTTAGATTGTTGTTGCGCCGTGACAGCATTTTGTGCTGATAAACTCAACGACTGAGAAATGGTTTGGTAAAGATTACTCAAAGCCATTGCGGGGGAATCACCCAGTACCTTGACATTGGCTTGAGTAACTGCGTCTGTGATCTGGGGGCTTACTTTGCCGTTAGCACCATTTTCTGCCATGATTTTCTCTCAATTAACTATAGGTGTTCAATAAAACATTGACTATGAGATAGGAAAATATTCCAGTCTTTAGTAATCTGCCTTATTATTTGATTGGGTCATTAAGTTCGTTTGATTGACCCGTCTAAATAAATAACGCTCATACCCAGCCAGTTGTGAATTTTTGCCCTAGACTTCTTGCAAAAGTGTTTCGTGGTATGATGAAGGATTACCTTTTTTAAAAATTTTCCTGAATAAGTGTTTCGTTTTTTATCGGTTAGATTCCAAGTTTGTTTTTTAACTGTAAAGGAACCCGGTTAACGAGGATCAGTTAATTGGGAAAAATCTATTTTTTGCTTTTGCTCTGCTTCTCGGTTAGCGAGGGTTTCTACTTCATCTATGAAAAGTTCCGTTCCTTTAATAAGGATTGCTATTTGTTCGGCTAAACGAAGAGCTTTTTTAAGATCAATTTGTACATTGGTAGATAGTTTCTTTAAAAAGTTAATTAAGGTCAATCAGAATGTAGAATTACCGACCCCTCAAGTTGGAGGCTTGAAACAACGAAAATTCTTCTCTTGGTCGATGGGATATGGCGAGGAAACTTCGCCATCCCTCGAATGTTTTTTATTCCCTTGAAAGAGGAGGCTTGGAACCCTTTTTTTCGGTCATAGATATTATTTATTAAAGAGTAATTAAATTGAATTTAAACTAATCAGTAGAATCTGTCATCATACGCAATCTAACCGTTTTTTCTCCTGCTTCATCCAGTTGCACTTCAATGACTTCTCCACTCAAAGATTCTAAGGAACTTAACATCGATCGCAGATGAGGATTACTAGCTCCAGTATCTACATATAATCGATCGGATAAACTGCCTACTCGTTTCCAAGTTGTGTACAATTTTCCCACGATTTGTTCTAACTGAGACGCTTGTTTGACTAAATCGGCTGCCGTATTTAAACATTCTAATCTAACTGCTTCATCTAAGGCCATTTCTAAATCTAAGGGGGATTTTTTTAGGGTTTGAACTTGTGCTGCTGCATCAAGGTATTTCCCTAAGTTTTTAGCATCGGTGGTTAATAGTTTGACAGTGTCAACATCTGGACTTTGAGCGACTTCTTTTTGAATGGTTTCTAGGTGTAAATCCGGCAGTTTTTCCATTTCTCTCACCAAAG
>JBFRWG010000139.1:0-41041 GCA_051439445.1 Crocosphaera sp. | reverse complement strand
ATAAGAGACAGTAATTATGGTTTTAAAGGAAAAAGTTGGAAAGCTTTGACTACTTCGTGGAATTAAAATTTTAAAATTTTTGAGCAAAATCAAGTTAACATCCGGCTTTGTACCTTCAACGTGCTTGATACAACCGATACAAACCGACACAGAGTTATCACTGAGTTCAAAAAACTTGCTTAGTTTACATAAACCCGTTAGAATGGCGATTAATTTTTGTGAAGGTTATTTACCATAGAGAAATAATCTTACGAAAAACTACCTAAGGAGGCGCGTCATGCACCAACTCAAACAATATTGGGTTGCTCAAAGACTTGACAAAGACTTAGGAGATCCTTGGACTCCTGAGAATGTAATGTCTTTCAAGCAAGTCGTTGATATCGATGAGACAGAGAAGTTTCCTCACTCAGAGATTGAATGGCTTTACAATTGGAAACTGCAACATTACTATGTGCCGGCGGAGTGTGGTGGGGAGTTTACCTCTTTTGAGGAATTTTTAGCGTTTGTTCGTGTGTTATGTCGTCGAGATCAAACCATAGGGATTGCTTTTACAACCCTATTTTGGTCTTTTATCACTTGGATGGCAGGAACAGAGGAACAAAAGCAACAGTTAGCCCAGTATATCAAAAATGATAACGGGGCCATGTGTTTAGGCTATTCTGAACGAGAACATGGGAGTGATCTCGTTGGTGGTGATTTGACAGCCAAAAAAGTCCCAGGAGGCTATATTCTCAATGGAGAAAAATGGCCCATTAATCGCGCTACGATTTCGGGGATATCCTACATTTTGGCGAAAACCGATCCCGAAGGGGGACCCAAATGTTTAACCCTGTTTATGGTGGATAAACGTCAATTAGACCCCGATCATTATTACAATTTACCCAAAATTTTAACTCACGGGATTCGGGCCTCTGATATGAGTGGGATAGGGTTTAAGGACTGTTTTGTGCCTGACTCGATGCGGATAAAAGAGGAAGGAGACGGCTTAGAATTTGCTTTAAAGGGGTTCCAAGTCACTCGTACCTTCTGCGCTGCTTTTTCATTAGGTGCGGCTGACACGGCTTTAAGAACCACATTAAATTTTGCCATTAAACGGGTTGTCTATGGGAAAAAAGTGATTGATATTCCCCAACCCCGCAAAGTCTTGGTAGATGCTTTTTTAGATATCTTAATTTGTGATTGCGAAACCATTGGCGCAGCAAGGGGATTTCATGTTATCCCCGAACAGTTTAGCGTCTGGGCCTCGGTGACTAAATATTTCGTGACCACCCAGATAGAAACCATGATTAATAGTGTTTATACGGTATTAGGATCACGGTTCTATATGCGAGAAGAACACGATTGGGGTATCTTTCAAAAACTGCTACGGGATAATTCCATCATCAGTATGTTTGATGGCAGTACAGTGGTTAATTTACACGCACTGATGCTTCAGTTTCGTCAACTGACTAAGCAACGGGCCCGCCGCAAACCGGAGGCGATGGCTGATTTACAAAAACGCTCTTGCGCTATTTTTTCCCTAGAACAACCTTTACCTAAATTTGACGGCCAGAAATTAGAATTGTTTGGTCGAGGTATGGATGATCCCTTACAAGGGTTAGAAATCGCTCTACAACAGTTAGAAGGGTTAAAAGAGTCAGCTAATCTGGATGAGGAATTGTTAGAAAAGCTGATGGTTTTGGGTAGTTTAGTCTTAGAGGAATTAAATGCTCACGATGAGTTAATTGTTAACTCAAAGTTTGAATATGGCCATGATCAGTCCCCAGAATTGTTTGAGATTGCCAAAAAATACTGTACTCTCCATGCAGCGGCCTGTTGTTTACAGATGTGGTTATACAATCGAACAATTTTAGGAGACTTTTTTGCTAAAGGAGAATGGTTAGTATTGAGTTTACATCGACTCTTAAGAACCATGCGACCTTTACCTTATAGCATTTCTGATGTGTATGTGGAAAACACTGCACAAGAACTGCTAAAACTGTATGAAGAAGATAAACTTTTTTCAATTGTTCCTTTTCAATTAGCTCATTCACCGATAAACGAGGACCCCTCTTATGCAAGTTCAAAGCTCCAGCTACAAGCTTGATGACCCAGCAAAAGCTACTACACCAGTCGAAACTGTTCAAAATTGGCTGATTGAGCAGTTGGCTGAGAAGTTAAATCATGACCGTGATAAAATCAAAATTACTGAACCCTTTACTCGTTATGGCCTTGATTCTATCGATGCTGTGACCTTAGTGGGAGATTTAGAGGACTGGTTAGATTTAGACCTTCCTGACACTTTGTTTTGGGATCATCCCACTGTTGAAAAATCAGCCAAGTATCTCGAAGAAGAATATGATCTTGCTGATGCACTAAGTAATCTTGAATCAGAAGAATCTCAAACAGCACAACCCGTTAATCAAACTCAAGATAATAATAGCGAGAAAAAAGGATGGGGCAATCTTTTGGGACGGTTCAAATAAAAAATAAACCATAAAACCATTAATGGGGTTAGTCAAGGATAAAACCTAACTAACCCTAATTTTTTAGGTTTCAAGAAAATAATATATAGTATTTCTGGTATAGTATTAAAAATCAATATTTGAATCTGGTTGTATTCTCTCTTCTTGTCTTAACTCACGTATTTAGATATTTGAAAACTTATATTTATGAATTACTCTGATTTTTCATTTTGGTGGATTTTAATTTTATTTAGCGTTCCCTTTTTTACAGTTCGCTATATCGCTCAATCAGCTAATCTATGGCGCGGTGTTTTTGATAGTATTGGTTTATTAGCTTTATCTTTTTTATTGTTTTTTCATGCGAGTCGTTCCAGCTTTATTATCTTCCTAGGGGAACTTATTTTTAACTATTTGATGGTGCAATGGATGTTGCGATCGCAGGGTTGGAAAGCTAAAGCGATCGCCACTGTTGTTATTATTATTAATGTTTCGATTTTAGCCTATTTTAAATATTTAGCGTTCTTTATTGAAGATGTTATCGGTTTATTTATTAATATCCCTACCAACTGGAAACAATTATCACCCATTCCTATCAGAAATACAATACCACCAGGGGTATCATTTTATACCTTTCAAATGGTTGCTTTTGTGGTGGATTCTTTGAATGCTAGAAAAAAGAAACCAGTTGCTTTTCTTGATTATCTTAATTTTATCGCCTTCTTTCCTCAAATTGTTGCAGGCCCTATTGAAAGAAGAAAAGATTTATTTCCTCAGATTGAAGCTTTTCGGTTTAAATTTAGGGTGGAAAACTTTGAAACAGGCTTGAAATGGATTTCTTTAGGCTTATTTATGAAGTTTGTATTAGCGGATAATATTGCTCCTTACATTGATTTAAGAATTGCTGATAATGCTTGGACAGTTTGGTTTTTTGCTTTATTATTTACCCTAAGAATTTACTTTGATTTTGCTGGTTATAGTTTCGTTGCTGTGGGTATCGCCAGCTTTTTAGGCGTTAAATTAACCGTCAATTTTCTAGCTCCCTATACCTCCCAAAGTATTAATGAATTTTGGCGACGTTGGCATATTACTTTAAGTACCTGGTTTAGAGATTATGTCTTTTTACCCTTGATGGGATCGAATAAGCAATGGGCAGCATTTTACCTCTTTCTAACCTTTACTTTATCAGGTTTTTGGCATGGGGCAGCTTGGAATTTTATCATCTGGGGGGCTTATCATGGTGCGTTATTGTTAGTATTAAGATATTTAGGTCGTCCTTTTTATGGGTTGATGGGAAACTATTTACCTCGTCCACAAATAGTCTCTTGGTTTTTAACTTTTGCGTCTGTTACGTTAGGGTGTCTTTTCTTTATGGAAACCAATAGCAAAAGATTACTTACAAAACTCTTGACGTTAATCACACCTGGGGCTTATTCTTGGGAAAATTTGCAAGCTGTGTTGGGATCGTATAGCATTAACGAAACCTCAGCTTTGCTGTTTGTTCTTGCTTTATCTATATTTGTCCTTTTCATGGAACATTTAGCGGTTTGGCAAGGTAAGTTTGAATATGATTTATTGTTGTCCCGTTGGTTGTCTCCTGTTTTATTGGCTCTAACTATTTTATTAGCTGCTAATACCCCATCTGAGTTTATTTATTTTGAGTTCTAATGAATACTAAAAAATCTATTAATATCTGTGTTTTAGGAGGAGGGTTTAGCGGTTTATATACTGCTTTATATCTCAGTAAGCATCCTCAAGTCAAGTCAGGCCAATGGAAAATTACCTTAGTTGAACGCAATGACAATTTTTTATTTACTCCCCTATTATATGAGTTAATTACGGGAGAATTACAACGGTGGGAAATTGCCCCAACTTATCAAAAATTATTAGCAGGAACCTCGATCAAATTTTGTCAACAGATTGTTAAAAATATTAATCTAGGTAATCGTCAGGTTAGATTAGAAAATGAGGAAGTTTTAAGTTATGATTATCTGGTTTTAGGGTTAGGAACTCAAAACCGTTGGGCAGATATTTCAGGGTTAAAAAATTATGCTTTAACCTTTAGAACATTAAATGATTTAGAACAGTTACAATCTAAAATACACTATTTAGAAACCTTGGATAGAAAGCATTTAAGGGTTGCTATTATTGGTGGTGGACCTAATGGTGTCGAGTTATCTTGTAAGTTAGCTGATCGTTTAGGAAAACGGGCAGAAGTCTTATTAATAGATCGAGGAAATCAAATTTTAAAAGGGTTGTCTAAAGGGGTTCGGAAAGCTTCTTATCGTGAATTAGGTTCTCGTCGTGTTCAGTTATATTTAAACACATACGTTGCAGAAATCAAAGAAAATTCTATTACTTTAAATCACGGTGAGCAAACTATTAATGTTCCTGTAGATATGGTTATTTGGGTTGCTGGAACTCAGTCAAGAGAATTAATTAATTACCTTGATTGTCAACAAAGTAAATCAGGTAAATTATTAGTTCATCCTAGTTTACAATTAATCGATTATCCAGAAGTATTTGCATTAGGTGATCTAGCACAAATTATTAATAAGAAAAAATTACTTCCTGGTACTGCACAAGTTGCTTATCAACAGGCAAGTTGTGCAGCTAAAAACATCTCTGCTATCATCCAAGGTAAACCCTTAAAATCGTTTAATTATCTTCATTTAGGAGATATGTTAACTTTAGGAAGAAGAACCGCTATTATTTCCAGTTATGGCATCAATATTAGTGGACAATTAGGTGGAATAATGCGACGGTTAGCTTATATATTCCGTTTACCTACTATGCGTCATCGTCTTCAAGTTTTAAGTAATTTTGTGCAGAAAATAGGGTTAAAGATACGACGTTTCTTCCGCAGTATTATTGCTAGTTTATTGGGTCAAAAATCATCTAGAAAATACTCAAAATAACTTTAAAATTTAAAAAATAATATAATGTCATCCCCTAAAAAAAATAATTATTTATATTTTAAAATAGCAGGGTTAGAACATTCAATTAGTAAATCAAGTAAAAGTAAAAAACAAACTAAATACACTATCTTTTTGATTATTTTATGTTGGTTATTTTCTGCTTTTTTGGGTTTGAGTTTTGCTTTTGGTGCCTATATTTGTTCATTGATATTTGAATTGTATGCTGAAAATCAACTGGGAGGTTGGTTAGCTATTATATTTTTAATGATTTGGGTAATCATTGTTTTATGGAAAGGGTTGATAAATTCTATTAAATTTGCTCTAATTTCTTTTTTAGTTATTTTAGGAGTTGGAGGAATATTAGCAATAATAGGCTCGGTTACTTATGCGATCGCTTTAATATTTTCCATATCAGGAATGCTGATGGTAACTGTCAGTATTACTATTACATTAATAGGATTATTGGGGGTTGCTTTTTCATTAATGGGAAGCGTTTTAGGTGTGATTGTATTAATAATGATTTGGACAGTTTCGTTTCTTATTTCAGGGGTTGTAGCTTGGGTTTTTTCTTGGAGTTTCACAGTTATTTTTGCAGGAATATTTGTCGGTGGTGGAGTTTTTATTAATCAATTTTCTTTAGTGGGTTTAGGCATCTTTTTAATATTGAGTATTTATCTGAGTTTACAAATGATTCTTAATCATAAAAGAGAAACTTATTTAATAAAAATTGCCAAAAAAATTGCAGATATAGGAAACACTGGATTTTAAGATAAGATACAATTGAAATAACGACCACTCATTTATCCCTTAAGGATGATTAAACTGTGAATTGCACCATAGTATTTAGGAGTTTAAATGATGAATACAATAACTCTCAATGTTAAACCTGTTAAACTTACAGATGAAGAATTTTATCAACTTTGCCAAGTTAATGAAGCATGGCGACTAGAATTAACCGCAAAAGGAGAACTATTAATTATGCCCCCATTGGGTGGAAAAAGTGGCAACCGAGAAGCTAGATTAATTAGTCAATTATGGGTTTGGAATGAACAAACTAAACTAGGCGTTGTTTTTAGTTCATCGACGGTTTTTCGTTTACCTAATGGGGGAAAACGTTCTCCTGATGTAGCTTATGTTAAACTAGAAAAATGGAATAGTTTAAGTGAAGAAGATCAAGAAAAATTTCCCCCTTTATGTCCTGATTTTGTCATAGAATTACGTTCTCGAACGGATAAATTACAAGACTTACAAGAGAAAATGCTAGAATATCTTGACGCAGGTTTATGTTTAGGGTGGTTAATTAATCCCCAACAGCAACAAGTGGAAATTTATCGCCAAAATCAAGCTAAAGAAATTGTCTCTCTTCCTGCTAATTTATCAGGAGAAAATATTTTACCTAATTTTATTTTAAATATTCCGATTATGTAATTCTTGTTTAAGATTTTACGTTCATTTTCAACCAATCAAATACTTGTTCTACAGTTAAGGTTAGATCAATACCATCAACAATCAATAAAGAATCATTACGGTGACAAAATTCTGGTTGTTTCTCTGGTTGAAAAACAAGAATTGAACGATCATCAGGATCGATTAACCATGCCAATTGACAGCCATATTTTAAACAATGTAAAATGTTATTTGTGACTCGATTAGAACTCTGTTCAGGGGAAAGAATCTCAATCGTCCAATTAGGTGCAATTAATATATTATCTTTGGGTTCTCCATTGTCATCAACGGCTATATTTCCCCAATAAAGAACGGCAATATCTGGAACAATAGAACGACCCCCAAATGTACAGCGTAACTCTGGAAAAGCATAAGCAAGCTGGCTTTTTTCTACCACTTCATTAATATGATAAATCAGTTTACCTTGAAGTCGAGAATGTCTAGCTTTTGGCATCGGTTTTTCAATAATATCTCCATCAATATATTCCTTAGCTGGTTTTGTTTCTGGTTGTTTTAAGAAGGTTTCTAGGGTTAAAGATGAGTTGTGAATAACAGTCATAGGGTTTAAATAAATAGCTGGTTTATTTAAGCAATGGCTTCTACTAATTCGTAATGTAATAACATTAATTGATTCGCGGGTATAGTTTCCATCGCATAAGTTGTTCCGTCATTATTAGAAAATTCGACTTCAAAGACTTCGCTATCATATTCCATAACAATTGTTCCAACTTGTCCTTTATATAAGGTTATTGGTTCCTCTGTTTCAAAATGGGTAGTTTGTCTATTTTCGGTTAAGGCCACTATATCTAAGTCTTTAAATTTATTCATAATATTACCTCATTTATTGACGGGATAGCAATTAGTTAATCTAGGAAAATTTTCGTTTTTACGAATTATCCAAGCCACTAAAATTAAAGATTCTCCTACATCTGTTTTGAGAAGGAATTTCATGTTATAGTGTGTACCATATTCATTGGTTTTACGAGTAATAACGGTTTCAGTGATGGCCGCTTTTTTAATTGCCTTCTTGAGAATATCTGCATTTTCTAAGGTTATTCCGAGTTTAGATTGAAAAAGAGTTGCTTTATGTTTTCCTTTTTGATGATTAAAATTAAGGCAATAGTCTTCGATTTTATTTCCTAATTCTGCTTGATGTCCTTTGGGGAGTTTCATCGTTTTGTACTCTCCTCAATATTACTAATATCCTCTTAGAATATCCCTGATTGAATCTTCATTTATACAATCTTCAATGGGTGTATTTCTCCCTTCGATAATAGACTCAACCATTCCAGGAATAGAATGTAAATATAGAGTTTCTTGAATCGAGTTCCAATCTTCTTCAGATACTAAAACAGCATTTCCTTTTGTTCCAGATAAAAGAATGGGTTGATGATTATCATTGGTTTGATTGACTAATTCCTCAATATCATTTTTAGCTTGATTGATTTCAATAATTTCCACTTAAATACTCCTATTCAGCTTTATTTCTTTGGTATGATAACATAATTTTCTTGTAAAGCTCCTATCTACAAAAATACAATTCCTAATTTTTGATAAAGTTATTGTAAATTTAAGTAATCGGTGATCGCGTTCTTATTTATAATTTTCTCTATTGATAAACTAAATTATGATCTAAAATCAGGGGTTTAGGCAGTTCTTTTTTATTTGCTTGATAATCTTCGATTAACAATTCTAAAACTTCTTGGGCGTTTTTTAATGCTTCTTCATAAGTATCACCATGAGTATGAGCATAAGGACCAAATTCGGGTAAACTAACAATATATTTTTGATCTTCTTCTGACCATTGAATGATGATTGTGTATTTTTTCATGGTTATTCTCCTTGTTCAAACTCTTGTAAGTCTTTAAGTGCATTTTTAACATCTTTTTCTTGATAACGATCTGCATCTGCACCATCTTTATCTATAACATATTTTTATTGTAGAAATACCGCCCTCAAAAATAAAACCCCTAATAATTAAATTAGGAGTTAATATATTTTAATTTTTAACTTAATTAACTAATCTTTTCTTTTCCTTTTTTAGAAGCATTAAGTTTGCGTTTAAACAGTGTACCAAATCCTAATGCAGTTCCTGCACCAAGAATGGTTAAGGGTTCCGGGACAGGTTTTACGCTAAATGTCCCGTACTCAAGAATTGTCCCATCTGAACCCGTAAAATTGACTGTACCAATTCTCTCACCATTAACTGTCCACCACGCATCTATTACTGTAGTCTTGGAATCCCCATCAGGATCTAGAACTAATTTATACCCTGGAAAGGTAAGATCCTTATTCCCAAGGGCATCGCCTGCAAAGTCGAAAGTAACCTGATTCTCATTTAATTCACCTTTACCCCACGGTGTCGATGTTAAATCGAAAAGTGGAGAGCTTACAAAGGTTATATGAAAGTCATTGACATTTTCATTACCTGTATCATTAGATACAGAAAAAGAAAGTACAGGCAATGTCGTAAAAGTGTTAACTAAAGAAAAAGTTCCCAACAAAATGGCAATTTTAGTGATCATTGAACTTTGGATTTAAAATATGTGGTTTCATCTAAAGAATCTCCAAACTCTGCAACTAAATCAAGGCAGAAAAGTCTGATAAAAAGTCGGAAAAGTATGATCGTGCAGGAATTAAGTCTTTTGATGGGTACTATAAATCTATAAAATCTCTCATTTTTTCCTAAAAACCACTAAATTTGAGCCATGAATATCGACAAAGTTATCCAGTGGATTGAAATCCAGATCGGAAATCCACTCACACCTCTGCAAAAAGAAATTTTGCAGGGAACTTGGGAAGGAAAAAAATACAGTGATATTGCTCAAACCCTTGGCTACAATGTCGAATATATCAAGGATGTAGCTTCTCTTCTCTGGCAACAAATATCAGAACAACTGGGAGAAAAAGTCACTAAAAAGACAATTAAGACCAAACTCGAAACAGTTATACTTCCCTCTGCTAATCTTAAACCCACTGATATCTATCAAGATTGGGGAGAAGCTCCTGATGTTCCCGTTTTTTGGGGTCGTACCACAGAACTAGAAACCCTAAAAAAGTGGATTTTAGGAGATTCTTGTGGATTAGTGACTATTGTGGGATTCGCAGGTATTGGCAAAACCCAACTCTCCATTCAATTAGGGAAAGGTATCCAAAATCAATTTGATTATCTGATTTGGCGTAGTCTCCTCAATGCACCGTCAATCACCGATATTTTGAAGGATTTAAACATATTTTTTGGTAAACAACAGTTAGAACAAGTCCCACACTCCCTAGATTCTCAAATTACCTCTTTGATCAATCATTTGCGTCAACACCGTTGTCTCCTCATTCTCGATAATGTCGAAACCCTACTGCAAGAGGGAACAGGGAAAGGAGATTTTCGCCAAGGATACAAAGGATATGAGCAACTATTTAAGGCAATAGCCATAGTTTCCCATCAAAGCTGTTGTTTACTAACCAGTCGGGAAAAACCTGAAACCCTTTGTCAATTAGACAGTTTCAGCCCACAGACACGGTTTTTGGAATTGGAAGGGTTAAATTATGAAGAAGGAAAGAAACTTTTTACCCTTATAGAAGATAAGTCTCAAACCTTCAAGGGTTCACCGGAACAATGGCAAGAATTTATTCAATTCTACAATGGAAATCCTCTCTTACTGAAACTGGTAGCTAATCACATCAAAGAAATTTTTAATAGCAGTATTAGTGAATTTCTTGCCCAAGAAAAGCCCATTTTTGATGATGTACGAAACCTTTTAGATGATCATTTTCACCGTCTTTCTATCCCAGAAGAAGAAATCATGACTAGGTTAGCTATTAACCGAGAATTTACTTCTTTTGAACAATTAAAAGCAGACTTACTTTCTCCCTATCACAAAGCAAGACTGAGTGATACTCTACAAACTTTACAAAGACGTATTCCTTTAGAAAAAAGAGAGTCTAAGTTTAGTTTGCAACCTATATTAATGAAATACGTTACCGAAATTCTCATCGAAGACATCACAGCAGAAATTAATTGCACTAACACTAATCGCCTTAATAGCCTATTATTATTTAACGCATTAGCCAAAGACTATGTGAGAGAAACTCAAATTAGTTTCATTATTCAACCCATTCTTCAACAACTTCTTTATGACTGGCGTAACTCTGAAAAATTGGCGCAACAACTAGAGAAAATACTCCAAATAGTTCAACAAAAGCCCACCCCAGGTTACGCAGCCGATAACTTAATTAACCTTTTATCTCACTTAAAGAATAGTACAATAAATTAAGTTATATGTTTATATTGTAGGGGTCAACGGCCGTTGACCCCTACACCGGATGTGTAGCACGACTTTAGGAAATTGGTATTACTGGGCGATCGCTAATCTTTCCTCAATTTCTGGGAATACTAAACAAAGCAAACAATTAAGTCATAGGAAAGTGTCATGTTAGCTAGGGTTTGGTGTGCTTCATTAGTGGGTATTGATGCGGTAAAAGTTGGGGTAGAAGTGGATGTAGCCGGGGGACTTCCTGCTATCACAATTGTGGGATTACCAGAAACTGCTGTACAAGAATCCAGGGAAAGAGTGAAAGCCGCGATTAAGAATTCAGGGTTTGCCTTTCCTGTGCGAAAAATAATTATTAACTTAGCTCCGGCTGACTTACGCAAAGAAGGCCCTTCTTTTGACTTACCTATTAGTGTGGGGATATTAACCGCATCAGAACAAGTAGATGCTGATTTATTGGGGGATTATTTGTTTTTAGGAGAATTATCCCTTGATGGTAGTTTGCGCCCTGTTGCTGGCGTTTTACCTATTGCTGCGAAGGCGCAACAGTTAGGGATTAAAGGTTTAGTAGTGCCGGCAGATAACGCCCAAGAAGCAGCCGTGGTCAAAGGTTTAGCGGTTTATGGTTTCACACACCTCTCCGATGTAGCTGACTTCCTCTGTCAACCCCAAAACTATCAACCGGTTACTTATCAACCCTCGAAAAAGGACGAGTCAACGCCTATTTTCCCCCTGGATCTCAAAGATGTTAAAGGACAAAGTCACGCCCGACGCGCTTTAGAAATAGCTGCATCGGGGGGACATAATTTAATTTTGGTGGGACCCCCTGGCAGTGGAAAAACCATGTTAGCCAAGCGTTTACCGGGTATTTTACCACCGTTATCCTTCTCAGAAGCGTTAGAAGTCTCTCAGATCCATTCTGTGGCTGGTTTACTCAAAAATAGAGGCTCTTTAATCCAAGATCGCCCCTTTCGCAGTCCCCATCATTCTGCATCGGGACCGAGTTTGGTGGGAGGGGGTAGTTACCCGAAACCTGGAGAAATTTCTTTATCTCATCACGGTATCCTATTTTTAGACGAATTAACGGAGTTTAAGCGCAATGTTTTGGAGTTTCTCCGTCAACCTTTAGAAGATGGTTACGTTTCTATTTCGAGAACTCGTCAGTCGGTGACATTTCCTTCACAGTTTACCCTGGTAGCGAGTACCAACCCTTGTCCCTGTGGATATTTCGGCGATCCTATCCAACGCTGCACTTGTTCCCCCCGTCAACGGGAACAATATTGGGCGAAGTTATCGGGTCCGTTGATGGATAGAATTGATTTACAAGTAGCGGTTAACCGTCTCAAACCGGAAGAAATGACGCAGCAAGGGACAGGGGAGGGATCGGATAGTATTCGGGAGAGGGTTAAATTAGCTCGCGATCGCGCCCAAGATCGTTTTAAGGAAGATGCTTCGGTATCTTGTAATGCACAAATGCAGACATCTCATTTACGGCGTTTTTGTGCGTTGGATGATTCCAGTCGTAATTTATTAGAAGGGGCGATCCGTAAGTTAGGGTTATCTGCAAGAGCGATGGATCGGGTGTTAAAAGTATCTCGTACTATTGCCGATCTCGCTGATGATGATGACGTTAAGAGTTATCATGTTGCTGAGGCGATACAGTATCGAACTATTGATAGAATGCAGTAAGATTAATGATCGTTTACTGTTAATTTTTTCTAAAAGTTTACTAAGTTAGACTATTATTAATTTAGTCTAACTTAATATATTGAGCAGGAGATCAGTTATGGTTCAACAGCTAGAAATAGATAGTTCAGACTCTAACAATAATTGGGAAGAGGAAGAAATTGAGGAATGAGAATATGAACAAGATCACTTAATTTATAATCCTGAAGATATTAATATCACTACAAACGAGCCAACGATTGAACTATTAATTAGACGTGTTGACGAAGAAGCTCTTGACTTAGCTCCTGATTTTCAACGTTATGCTAATCGATGGAAAAATGATCAAAAAAGTTGTCTTATTGAATCCATTATTATTCGGATTCCGTTACCAGCTTTTTATATTGATGCAACGGATGAAGATAAATGGTTAGTGGTTGATGGAATACAACGATTATCTGCTCTTAAACAGTTCATATCTGATAAAACTTTAAAGTTATCTGGTTTAGAATATTTAGATTCTTTGGAGGGACAAAGTTTTGATGATCTTGAAAGAAGATATCAACGTCGTATCGAAGAAACACAAGTCACTGTTTATTTAATTGATAAAGGAACGCCTCCAGAAGTTAAATATAATATCTTTAAACGAATTAATACGGGAGGTTTACCAATGAATTCTCAAGAACTTCAACTGATAAAAAATGCTCAACGAAAATCACCACAAAATCAAGCTCTATTTGAAACTTGGTCATTTTGTTTAAGTGAACTAACTGATCAAGAAATTAAAGTCCTTAATGAAAAAGATATTTCTAATAGTTCTATTTCAGGTGCAGTTTATTTACAGGGTATTTTAATTAGCTTACAAAATAGTGATGATTTTACTGCTGAATATATCAGGATCAATGTTAAAAATGAATCTGATGAAAATGTATTTATTCATAACTTAACTGAGATTAAACAAGCAAGAAAAATTTGTCCTAAATATAATCCTCATCCTAAACATGATTCCCGAAGTAGTTGGAAAAATGCAACTACAATGGATTTAAACGACGATGATGCACAAAACGCACTGAATCAAAGTATAGAATATAAAGCACTACAAAGATATAGTTATTTTGATGATAAGTATTATCGCTTCCATAGTGAGAATACATTCAACAATAAAGGATATCCAACTTATCATGGTTATCCTATAGATAAATCAGATGTTCCTAATGAAGTTTTTAAAAGACTACAGCAATCTTAAAATATCTCAAATTACTTACCTTTTTGTCACCCAGATCAACAATAAAAAACATCATAATTTAAATAATTAACCAAATCGCAAGACCAAAGAAAGGAATAAATCTTAACCCCCGTTGTTCACTATTTTTCGGAATAACTGCACCCATTAATATCATTTGAAAAATGGTAAATAAGACGAGATCAACAGAAAAAGCGATGACGACACGGTTACTATGTAATTGAGTGATAAAATACTGAATTCTTTGCGCTAAATCTCCAAATTCGGGTCTTCCAATAAATAGCCAACCAATAGCAATGATCCCAATACTTAACCCGATCCAGCCAAAAATACGCTCTAAAATTCCTTTTTGATGTTCTTCTACTTTATCTAGAATAGGTTGTTTAAATCGTAAGGCCATATAGGGTAAAAGAAAAACATTTGTAAGAAACATAGCGACACTCCAAAGGGCAACTTTTGGAAAATCTCTCACTCTTTTATCTGCTAATAATAAGGGAAGAAACATAAAGATCCAAGCTTCAGCAAAGTTGAATTGTGCTTCAATAATAGGGTGAACAACAGGAGAGTTCATAAACTGAATACCTAGGTTATTTAAAATAGGTAAAATGAAGAAAAAATTAATAGATTCATTGACAACTTCTTTAATTGTTTCTGGTTGAATTGCCCAAAAAGGGTCTCCTGGTAAGATAAAATTAGGAGATGAACAAAGTAAAACATAAATATAAGTTCCTGCGAGAAACCAGAAAATTTTTGATAGTAAAAGGTTATTTTTAGGGGGTGTAGAATCTTGTTTTAAAAATCTTCTAATTAAAGGAGTAATTAAGCGAATGATAAAAAAGGATGCTTTTCCAGGTTTAAGAGGAGGTTCGACAATATCTCTCGCAAAGATTAGTTTTCCTGTGGTTTCTGAGATACGATAAAAACTGACTCCTCTCCCATTAGGGATACTCACATTATCTAACTCAACGTGCCATAATACCCCAACTTTTAGCGGATCGCCTTCCGTTATTTCATCAATAACAAATTTGAGATCATTAGGAACATTATCACAAGACTCTTGAAAGAGATTTTTAACAGCATCTTTCCCTTCAAATGCTTGAGAAAAATTGACATCTTGATAAATACAAACATCATCAACCCATTTAATCGCTGCATCAATATTACGCTTATTAATAGCTTGATAAATCGACTCAATTACTTCTTTCGCTGTTTTCTGAACCATAAAAATACCTGATAATTAACAATAAAAAACCGGTCTCTTAAAGAAACCGGAATAATCATGAATCAAAACTCAAAAAATTATAAAGAAAGTCCTAACTTTAACCCTAAAATACCATGAGCAATTAAGACAATGGCAACCACACCACCTAAATACGCATGAAATGCGCGATAACCTTCTTTTTGATCACCACCAAAGCCAATTAAAGGAGTGATGGCACTAATGGCCATCAAACCTAAAACAGTTGTTCCAGTCCAAAAATGAGGACTGCTTAAAATGGGCTGTTTTTGCATAACCAAAGACAAAACTCCGCCAGTGTATCCCAAAGAGATGAAAAGGAATACCCAAGGAGCTAACTGACGGTGAGAAGCGCGACTTTTTGCGACTTCATCAGCATCCTTAGTCAAGAAACGACTGCGCCATCCCATATAAGCGGTAAAACTACCCAGGACTAAGACAACGATACCCATCATAACTGGGTGTCCCCAATGAACAATGGGGTCAGGTACGCCTAAACTACGGAACCAAGCGGCCAGGGGTTCCAATATATCTGCTAGTTTTTCTCCCATAGTTCTAATGCCTTATCACAATTTTTTAAAGGTAACTATTATAATTATATTAAAAAATTGTGCCAAAATCATACTTTTAGCCAAAGCGTCTTAACAATTTTTTAGGCAAGTTCTTTCTCCTCGATAAATGCAACAAATTGTTGCACTAACTTGACATTTCGCCAACCTTTTTCTGCTTCTTCTTTGAGAATTTTAAGAGCTTCTTGGGGGGTAAATGGTTGTTTATAAGGTCTTTGACTGGTTAAAGCTTCATAGATATCTAAAATTTGAAAAATTTGGGCTAATTTTGGGATACTTTCCCCAATTAAACCATCAGGATAACCGCTACCATCCCAACGTTCATGATGATGACGAATAATTTGAGCGATCCCTCGACGGTTTTGCATGGGTTTACATATTTCTTCCCCAATTAAAACGTGCTGTTTAATTAATTCTCGTTCTTCTTCGTTTAATTTTCCTTGCTTCATCATGACTGCATCAGGAATAGCAACGGTTCCAATATCATGAAGATGAGAAGCTAAAATGAGATCATTAATTTCGACGGGGTTTAAGTTTAAATATTCTCCAAATCCTTGAGCTAATTTATCAAAACGAATTCCTGATTTTCCTTGAGAAGAATAACGTTTTTCAATCGCTTGAGAAATCAAAAATAGCACTTGTTGTATTTGTTCTAGCCATTCATAAAGACGTTTTCGTTGGATTAACAATTCTACTTCTGGTAAAATAACGATGCTTTCTAAGGGTTTACTCATGAAAGCATCGGCTGCTACTTCTTGACTTTTGAGACGAGATTGATTATCATCAGCTACGCTCATCAAAATAACAGGAATAGAACGAGTTTCTTTATCTTCTTTCAACTGTTGACAAATATCAAAACCATTATAGTTAGGCATTTTAACATCCATCAAAATCAGATCGGGGGATACTGTTTTAATAACTTTAAAGACATCGGAAACCCCATCATGTTCAATCACATCATAATCATTTGCTGTTAAAAGATCCACCGCCATGACACGACTAAAAGGGTGGTCATCAACAACTAGAACTTTAGCTTGTTCAGAACTTCCAAAAATATCCACATTTATTAAGGCTACTCTTTCACTTTCCAATTATACCAAATAAGCAACCAAAGGCTATTATTGGTGAATGATGGTAGCAATAATTTGTCCTAAGGCAATCCCTCCATCATTGGGGGGAACATTTTTGTGCCAAAAGGGGTTTAATTTTTCTTGTTTTAGCCGTAAAATTGTTCTTTCTGTTAAGTATTTATTCTGAAAACATCCCCCTGTTAATAAAATATTGGTTTCTTGACTCTTTTTAGCCACATCAATAATAATTTCAACTAAAGTATTATGAAACTTTGTGGCAATCTCTTGATGAGATAGATTTTGTAATATGTCTTCTACAATACCTTTTATGATTAATTCCCAATCAATTACTAAAGGATAATCTAATCCTATTATTTGATAAGAGTAAGTTTCATCACTTCTAGTATCATCTATAGCATATTCTAAATTGATTGCCCCTTGTCCTTCAAAACTGATTTTTTCACAAATTCCTATCATTGCTGCTACCCCATCAAATAGTCTTCCTAGACTGGAAGTTATAGGAGTATTTAGGTTACGGGATAACATTTGTTTAACGAGTTTTAATTCTTGGGATGAAATTGTTTCTAAAAAGGGCAATTTTAAATGATTATAATCTTCAAAAATGTCAGATAATAGACTTAAAGCAATACGTCTAGGATCTTTAACTGCTTGATCTCCTCCAGGTAATTTAAAGGTACGAAAATGAGCCATTCTTTGATAGTTTTTATCAGTAATTAAGATAAATTCTCCTCCCCAAATCGTATTATTCTCCCCGTATCCTGTTCCATCCCATGCGACTCCTAAAACAGGAGGTTTTAAGTTATTATTGGCCATGCAAGAAAGGGTATGAGCATAATGATGTTGAACGGTAACTAAGGGTAAGTTTTGAGCTTTTGCATATTGACTAGAGACATAGTCAGGATGTTTATCACAGGCAATTATATCTGGTTCAAATTCATACAATTTTTTTAAACTTCCCATGACTTGATTAAAGGATTTTAATGCTTCTGCTGTACTTAAATCTCCAATATGTTGACTTATAAATACTTGATTTTCTTTAAGAATAGCAACAGTATTTTTTAGATGTCCTCCTACAGCTAAAATATTAGGGATAGACTGATTATTTTGTTTATATTTATTCAGTAATTTATCATTAATTTGTATCGGGAATGGTGCATATCCTCTTGCACGACGTATGATCACTTCTCTTCCTCCCATTACTCTAACCACAGAATCATCTACAGGACGAATAATAGGACGATTATGCACTAAAAATAAGTCAGCAATATTCCCTAATCTTTGTAATGCTTCTTGGTTATCAATACAAATCGGTTCGCTCGCAATATTTCCACTGGTTGCAACAATAGGAAAGTCTATTTTATTCAGTAATAAGTGATGTAATGGTGTGGAAGGCAACATAACTCCTAAATAGGGATTATTTGGAGCAATATTATGACTTAAGTTATCACTATTTTTTTTACGTTTAACTAGAACAATTGGTGCTTGAGGAGAAGTTAATAATTGTTCTTCTAGATCACTTACTTCACAATTAACTTTTATGTCTTCCAAAGAAGCATACATTAAAGCAAAAGGTTTATCTGGTCGATGTTTATGCTGTCTTAACTGCTTAACGACTTCAGTATTTTCTGCATTGACAATTAACTGAAATCCTCCTAACCCTTTAATAGCTAAAATTTTGCCAGCTTTTAATGCTTTAATACTTTTTTCTAAAGCATTGTTTTCACTGGCTAAGACTTGCCCTTGTTTGTTCCATAATTGTAATTTAGGCCCACATTTAGGACAAGCATTAGGTTGAGCATGAAACCTTCTATTGAGAGGGTTTTCATATTCCTCTTGACACTCTTTACACATGGTAAATGATTTCATAGTTGTTTGAGGGCGATCGTAGGGTAATTCCTCAATAATCGTGTAACGAGGACCACAGTTCGTACAGTTGGTAAAGGGATATAAATAGCGTCGATTATTGGGATCAAAAATTTCTTGTAAACAGTCAGAACAAGTGGCTAAATCAGGTAGAATAATAGCTGTTTTTTCTCCACTACTACTATGACGAATTTCAAAGGTTTTATAGTTAATAGGATTTAACCAAGACGTTTCTATAGTATTAATTTGTGAGATAGGTGGCTTCTCTTTCGGTATTCGTGATAAAAATTGTTCTAAAATAGTGCGAGTCCCTTCTACTTCGATAAAGACTCCTGATGCAGAATTATTAACCCATCCTTTTAAATTTAATTCGGTAGCTAATCGATAAATAAAAGGACGAAAACCCACCCCTTGAACAGCACCTTTGATAATCATTTTTAACCGTTTTATATCTTTCATGATCAATATAGTTTTATCTATGTATTTTTGTTAAGCCTTTAATGTACCTCATGAATCTGAGACAGACGATATCATACAAATACTAAGGGTAATTCATAATTCATGATTGAGATGGATTTACATATTCGTTTTCCCGATACGGATTATTTTGTTATTAAAGCAGAAGAAACTCAAAGCGATCGCCTTGAGTTTGCTTTCCCGTTAACTGAGGAAGATTTTGAAGATTTGAAGTGGTATTGGGAAACTTATGCCACCAGTTACCTAGATGAACCTGATTTTGAACGAGCAAGCCAAATTGAGGGGAAATTTGCTCAATGGGGGAGTGATTTATTTAATGCTGTCTTTGACAGTCGGCAAGCACAACGCATATTAAATGATTTTCAGGATGAAGAGGCGAAAAATAAGCGTATTATTATTAGTGCCAGTGATCCCGCCTTATTAGCTTTGCCTTGGGAGTTATTGCGAGATCCTGACGGCACATATCTGGTTCATGATAACCCGTCAATTTCCATTCATCGTCGCTTTTCCTCAGCAGGAAAGGGACGTAAACCAGTTAAAGTGAAAGCAAAACCTCAGTTAAGATTATTATTCATTGTCAGTCGTCCAGAAGGGGCAGGATTTCTTGATCCAAGGGTAGAAGCTAAGGCAGTAATGGCGGCCATTGAAGCCCAAGCAAAGGGCAAAATTGAGATAGAATTCTTAAGACCTGCAACTTTGGATAAATTGGTTGAACGGTTAGAGGATGAAGACTTACCCCCCATTGATATTGTCCATTTTGATGGTCATGGGGTTTATGACAAGGATGGGGATTATTATGAGGATGCAAAAGGTAGTGATCCCAGTTTAACCAAAAGAAATGACGGTATTAAAGAAAATACAGGCTATTTACTCTTTGAAGATAAGGACGGAAAAAAGGCGTTAATATCGGCGGAAACCTTGGGAGATATGTTAAACCGTCGTCACATTGCCTTAATGGTATTATCGGCTTGTCAGTCGGCTCAAATAACAGGAGAAGATGCAATGGGAAGTGTTGCTGCGAGGTTAACCCATGCGGGTATTCCTTCGGTTTTGGCCATGACTTATTCGGTGTTAGTGGTGACGACGCAACAGTTATTCCATAAATTTTATGAAAGGTTGGTGAAAGGGGATAGCATTGGACAAGCTTTGGATAAAGCGCGACGGGATTTATATTTAAACCGTGAAAGAGGGGAAAGACAGCGATTAACTCAAAAAGGGATTGAACGGTTTACTTTAAAGCTGTATGACTGGTTTTTACCTGCTTTGTATCAAAATGGGACAGAAAAAGCTTTATTTTCGGAAGTGAATAGGGAACAGGAAACAGGGAACAGATTTTTCGAGAATTTACCTTATAATATTTTCCGTGTCTCTTTTTGTGGCAGAAAACAAGAATTATGGCAGATAGAGACAGCTTTTGTCAGAAAAGGGACAAAACGCATTACGATTACAGGGTTTGGGGGACAAGGAAAAACCGCTTTAGCAGTAGAAGCAGCAGACTGGTTTTGCAAAACAGGGTTATTTAATGCTGCTTGTTTTGTGGATTATGTGGCGTTTCAAGGCATTGATGCGGTAGGGTTAGCCGTTACCACCTTACAGAATACATTAGAACAAAATTTCCCCAATCCCGAAGCAGTCACCGAATACTTAAAATCTCCCCAAACTCCAAACTCAATCCTCCTCATTCTCGATAATCTCGAAGCCTTACAACCGGAACCATTGTATGAATTATTAACTATTGTGCAGGAATGGACAGATACAGGCAATTGTCGGGTGATTTTAACCACCCGTAACGCAACCCTTAATCATCCTGCTTATCCCTCCCAAGGTAGTTGGGAACATATTGTCATTCCCTTAAAAGGTTTATATCCTACGGATGCAGTAGATTATTGTTTGGAATTGTTGGCTTTACCTTCTGCGGCTGCTTATCCTATCCCCGACAAAACGAGATTAAAATCTTTGCTAAGGTTATTAGATTTTCATCCCTTGTCCATTCAAGGGTTAGCTACTCAGTTACAACATCGTCTGCCTGAGCAATTAGGGAAACGATTAGGAGAATTAGTCAAGGAAACGCCCAATAATCCTTTATTAGCCTCGTTGAATCTCTCTTTAGATCGTTTAGACGATACGGTTAAGCAGTGCTTACCCCGTTTAGGAGTGTTTCAAGGGGGTGCGATGGAGGATATGTTATTAAAAGTAACAGGATTAGGACAAGTGTATGCAGATCCCAGATTTGCCCAAGTTAGACAGATGTTTGAACACACCCCATCTAAATCAAAGATGATAGATTGGGTTTGTTCAAGACTCAACGATTATGATGGCCATCATTAATGGCGTTGCTGAATAAGAAGTTAATCGTAGCTTTCTAATCTGTCTTTAAATCTGCGATCGCTTATTGATGACTCAAACTAGCTTAAAATTAAACACAAAAAACCCACCATACTCCCTGACTATTAAAAAATATACAAAAAAGTAGTATGGTTTGTCAAGCCTATTCTCTCGTTACTTATTGATAAAAATTCTTACTTATTTATTATCACAGCGAACATTTTTAGAAAATTTTGTATAAAATGTTACTGTTTTTAGCTAGACGATATACTTTAAAAATACAAATATAATTCATTTTTTTAAATAAGCAAAAATTATTTGTATCGTCAAAAAGGTTCTCATAACAGTTTGGTGACGAAGATGACGATGTATACTAGAAACAATAGGATGGAGTCAACTAAACAAAAAGTCTAAATGCACGTTATCAGTCGTCGAATTCTTCGTGATTTTTGTCAGAGTCATGCTGATTCTTGTGACGCGCTTTTTGACTGGTATCGAGTTGCAAGTAAAGCTAGGTGGCAAAATCTAAATGATGTGCAAAAAACATATAAAAGTGCAGAATCAGTTGGTAATTTTACAGTTTTCAATATTAAAGGGAATCACTATCGTTTGATAGTAGATATAATTTACTCAAGTCAACGGATTTATATTAAAGCCGTTTTAACTCACGCTCAATATGACAAAGAAGGTTGGAAAAATGACCCTTATTTTAAATCCTAAATCTTATGGACAACTACTAGCTAAATATCAACCGAAAGTAATTAATACTGAGGATGAAAACGAACAAGCAATTGCTTTAGCAAACGAATTAGAACATAAAGTAAACCGTACAATTGAAGAAGAGACACTTTTGGAATTATTAATTGTCTTAATTGAAAGATTTGAAGAACAGTATTATCCCATCCCTCAAGGAACACCTAATAGTATGTTAAAGCATTTGATGGAATCTAATAACTATAAACCTGAAGATTTGATAGAAGTTATTGGTTCAAGACAAAAGGTATTAGAATTAATGGAAGGAAAATACAGTTTCAGTCAATTACAATCACAAAAACTAGCAGATTTATTCAATGTTGATGTCGATTTTTTCGTAAATGAGTGAAAATTGTTATCTAAATGCTCTTAGAAGATAAAAACCGGCTTTTGAGTCTGCGATCGCCTACTTATGACCAAGATTACCTTATAGGCAGATACAAGAAGTGTATCTTACCTCCTGACTATTAAAAAATATACAAAAAAGTAGTACGGTTTGTCAAGCCTATTTTCTCGTTGCTTATTAATAAAGATTCTTGCTCATTTATTATCACAGTGAACATTTTTAGAGAATTTTGTATAAAATATTACTATTTTTAAGCAGGGCATATACTTTAAAAATACAAATATAATTCATTTTTTTAAATAAGTTTAAATTATATTTGAGCTAATTTGCCTTTTTTCATTGATTTCTGGAGATTTTCCATGAGTACAGGACTTGGGGAATGTTCTTGAATTTATTTTGAAATCTTAATAAAAATTTAATAATCTCAATATAGAATCATTTGTGTCTGGAAAATAAGGGATTTCTAGGTAAAAACCCTGAAATCTGTGAGTTTTAGTCAGACATTTACCAATAAACACTTAAAAAATACAAAAAATCATGGCTGTTATTTTTGGAGATCCTTTCAACAATACTTTAGTTGATACTCTTTTTGAAGAAGACTTCGTTATTGCCGGTGCAGGGAATGATCGGATCTTCTTAGTTGATGATGGATTAGTAGATGCAGTCCTAGCCCAAGAGGATGATGACACCATTGTTGTCTTAGACAAAACTGGGGACAACCTAATTGATGGAGGAACCGAGGTTAATCATGACACAGTTGACTATGGTTTTCTTAACGAATCAATTACCCTGAAAGCCCAAGGAATAGTAGAAAAAGCCAGTGGAGGACAGGATACCTTAGTTGATATTGAGTCCATAGTTGGTGATGTTGGTTTCGGAATCGTCAATAAAATTGATGGTTCAGGCCCAGGCTCAGCTTCATTGAACGTTGATTTAGGAGCGAATAGCCTGATCGTTAATGGAACCGGTGCGCCTTCTCCTCTCTCTTTCAAAGTCTTTAATTTTGATAACGTTCAGGGGACACATAACAACGACACGATTGTAGGTAACAGTAACGATAATGTCTTTCATGCCAGTAAAGGACATGATACTTATGATGGTGGACCTGGAGGATTTGATACTGTTGACTATAGTAATATAGGTGAACGGATTACCCTCAAAGCTCGGGGAATTGTTGATAAGGGAACTGCAGGGATAGACCAACTTTTAGGAAATCCTAACCCTTTCACTCCCAGTATTGATAGGATTGTCGGTGCCACTGGTGAACGTAATCTCATTGATGGCCGCGATGCCGGTCCTAGTCTAACAGCATTCGATGTGGATCTTGCAGAGGAAACCCTATCTGTTTCAGGGTTTGGTAAGTTTGAGGTAGTTAATTTCGTCGATGTCATTGGTACCGCTAATGCTGATGTCATCGAGGGAGATGATACTAAAGGGTTAAGTAACATTCTCTTTGGTCAACAGGGTAATGACTTCATCCGAGGGGTTGATGAAACTAGCAGCACACCTGGTTTAAAAGAGTTCGATTTGCTGGTTGGTGGTTCTGGAAGAGATACCTTTGAAGTTGGACAATTCTTTCTTCAAGACTACTACTTATCCAACAGTACCTTGGCTGATCCCTTTGGTAATGATGATTCTGCCTTTATTTTCGACTTTACTATAGGGACTGACCGACTTGATATCAGCTTCACTAATCCCTATGTGTTCAACTTTTTCGGTTTAGGGGTTCAGATTTATGCCGATACAGGATCGTCTTCTTCGTTTTTGGATAGTCGAGACGACTTGATTACCACCATTCTCTTTAATTCCGCTGTGGATCTACCCGTTCCCCCTTCATCACCAAAATTGGCTCCTGCTACTTTACAACAGTCAACCTTAGTAGCTGATGCTAATTTAGTAGCTGAAACTGATGAATTAACCAATATTAGTTCAGAGACGTTAGAATTCACTGCAGTAGAGTCAGCCTTAGTTCCTGATGAGATCACTAATGTTGAACGGAAATTAAGCGCAATTTTAACTCAAGATGAGTCAAAATTTACTACTGTTGATCAAGTTCTTGAGATTGCCAAGGAGGTCAATGCTACACTAGACGAACTTACTGCTAGCAATGAATTTGGCTCCATCTTTACCCAAAAGGATCTGCCTAATGAGCTTTCTAGTCTTTTTGGTCCTGTGGACGTTGTTCCTATCGATGCAGATATTGCGATCGCTTAATTGAACTGTGAAATAGTCTGAGGGAACTTATCGAGAGCAAAAAGCTTCCTTCAGACTTTTTTGCGAATTCAATGCTTCATAATCCCGATACAAGTTAAGACTGCCTATAATAACAGATATGTAGCGATCGCTCTTTGTTTTAAACTCATGAAAACATTTACCGCAATTATTGAAAAAGATACAGATACTAATCTTTATGTTGGTTATGTTCCTGGGTTTGCTGGGGCCCATTCTCAAGGAGAAACCTTAGAAGAATTACAAGAAAACTTAAAAGAAGTGATCGAAATGCTTTTAGAAGATGAAAACCTATCTTTTAATACAGAGTTTGTCGGTACTCAACATATTGTAATTCAATAAATTATGATTAAAACCTCAAGAAGTTGTCCGGATACTAGAAAAACTTGGGTTTAGAGAAGTTCGTCAAAAAGGTTCTCATAAACAATTTCGTCACGAAGATGGTAGATGTACAACAGTTCCTTTTCATAAGGGACGAGATATTTCTCCTAGATTATTACGACAAATTGCTAACGATATTCATATAACCATTGAAGCGTTTTTAGATGCTCAATAATCCCAGTACAAGTATAAACCTTTATAATATAAGTAAGGCTGTTACAAAACTTTACGGGTTAGGGATATGCCACGGATCGTCGTCATTACTGGGTTTGAATCATTTAATCTTGACTTGTACAGACAAGCTGCACAGTTAGCGCAGTCACGTTGTCAGGAGTTGGATATACAGATATTTAGCGATCGCTCTCTTTCACAAGAACCAGAGATGATTGAGAATGCGCTCAAGAATGCAGATGTTTTTTTTGCGAGTTTAGTCTTTGATTATGACCAAGTGATTTGGTTACGAGAGAGAGTAGAAAATATTCCGATTCGATTAGTTTTCGAGTCAGCCTTAGAATTAATGAGTTTGACACGATTAGGAAAATTTGTCATTGGGGAAAAACCCAAAGGAATGCCAAAACCTATCAAATTTATTTTGAGTAAATTTTCCAGTGGGAGAGAAGAAGATAAACTGGCAGGTTATTTAAGCTTCTTAAAAACAGGCCCTAAATTATTAAAGTTTATTCCTGCAAAAAAAGTACAAGATTTACGCAACTGGTTAATTATCTATGGCTATTGGAATGCAGGAGGAACTGAAAACTTTGCTTCCATGTGTTGGACAATAGCAGAAAAATATTTAGGCTTAGAAGTAGGAGAAATTCCTGAACCCATCGAAACCCCTAACATGGGTTTACTGCATCCTGAGTATGACGGTTATTTTACCTCTCCTCGTGAGTATATAAACTGGTATCAACAACAAAAATCTATAGATAATCCTCTCGTTGCTGTTCTTTTATACCGTAAGCACGTTATTACACAACAGCCCTATATTCCCCAATTAATTCGTTCCTTTGAAGAACAAGGATTAACACCAGTCCCCATTTTTATCAATGGAGTTGAAGGTCATGTCATTGTTCGAGACTGGTTAACCACAACTTACGAAACCCAACAACGTAACTTAGGGAATATAGAAATCCGTTCGTTAGCAAAAGATGCTATTGAAGTAGATACAATTGTCTCTACCATAGGCTTTCCCTTAGTGGGAGGGCCAGCAGGTTCAATGGAAGCAGGACGACAAGTTGAAGTTGCAAAACGTATTTTAACTGCAAAAAATATACCTTATATTGTTGCTGCACCTTTATTAATTCAAGATATTTATTCTTGGACAAGACAAGGAATCGGTGGTTTACAAAGTGTTGTTTTATATTCCCTTCCTGAGTTAGATGGTGCTATTGATACTGTCCCTTTAGGAGGATTAGTGGGTAATGATATTTATATTATTCCTGAACGAGTGAAACGGTTAACAGGAAGACTCAAAAATTGGATAAAGTTACGAAAAACTGAAACAAAAGATCGTAAACTTGCCATTATTTTATATGGATTTCCTCCTGGATATGGTGCAACAGGAACCGCCGCATTATTAAATGTACCCCGAAGCTTACTAAACTTATTACAAGAATTACAAAAACAGGGTTACGACGTGGGAGAATTACCTGAAGAGGGAGAAATCATCATTAATCAAGTTAAAGAAGCAGATGAAGCCATTATTACAGCTAATGATAATCAGAAGGGTAGAGCAACCGTTAATGTAAGAAAATTAGAACAATGGTTAGGCTATTTATTAACGAGTCGTATTGAAAAGCAGTGGAAATCATTAACAGATACAGGAATTAAAACATACAGAGATGAATATCAAATCGGAGGTATTCAATTAGGAAATATTTGGATTGGAGTGCAACCCCCATTAGGTATTTCTGGTGATCCAATGCGATTAATGTTTGAAAAAGATTTAACCCCTCATCCTCAATATGCAGCCTTTTATAAGTGGTTACAAAACGAATTTTCTGCCGATGCTGTCATCCATTTTGGAATGCACGGAACCGTTGAATGGTTACCCGGTTCACCATTAGGAAATACAGGTTATTCTTGGTCAGATATTTTATTAGGAGACATCCCTAACTTATACATTTATGCAGCGAATAACCCCTCAGAATCAATCTTAGCTAAACGTCGAGGTTATGGGGTGTTAATCTCTCATAATGTACCCCCTTATGGAAGAGCAGGACTATATAAAGAACTGATGGCATTGCGAGAATTAATTGCAGAATATCGAGAAGATCCCAATAAAAATGAGATTTTGAGAGAAGGTATTATTCAAAAAATTGTAGACTCTGGGTTAGCTGCTGATTGTAAGTTTGAGGAAGGTCGAAAATTGGGGATTGACTTTACAGTAGAAAATGCAAAGTTGTTTAGTAAACACGCTTTGAATGATTATTTTGTCAAGGTCTATGAATACCTACAAATTGTCGAACAAAGACTATTCTCTTCTGGTTTACATACCCTTGGTGAAATTCCTAACCAAGAACAATTGGATTCCTATTTAGAAGCTTATTTTGGAGAAAAATTAACCGATAGGGAAAGAAAAGCTATTACCTCTGAATTACCAGAGTTACAATATGTATTAGAGTCAGCGAATGGACAAAGCGAAACTATAAAAGAAGCCATTTATATCAGAGATTTACTCAAAAAAACTCCCGAAGAATTGACAAATTTATTACGAGGTTTAAATGGAGAATATATCCCTCCTGCACCCGGTGGGGATTTACTCAGAGATGGCACAGGAGTGTTACCCACAGGACGAAATATACACGCCTTAGATCCTTACAGAATGCCTTCTCCTGCTGCTTATGAACGAGGACGAGAAATTGCTAAGAAAACCATACAACAACATCTAGAAGAACAGGGTAATTATCCTGAAACCATTGCCGTTTTATTGTGGGGTTTAGACGCAATTAAGACTAAAGGTGAATCATTAGGTATATTATTAGAATTAGTCGGTGCAGAACCTATCAAAGAAGGAACAGGACGTATTGTAAGATATGAGTTGAAACCCTTAGAAAAATTAGAGCATCCAAGAATTGATGTCTTAGCCAACTTATCAGGTATTTTTCGTGATACTTTTGTCAATATTATTGAACTATTAGATGACTTATTCCAACGTGCAGCAGAAGCAAAAGAACCACCCGAAAAGAACTTTATTCGTAAACATTATTTACAGTTAAAAGATCAAGGAGTCGAAAATGCTTCCGCACGACTCTTTTCAAACCCTGCCGGTGATTTTGGTTCCTTAGTTAACGATCAAGTGGTAGATGGAAACTGGGAGTCTGGAGACGAATTAGCCAATACTTGGGAAAAAAGAAATGTCTTTAGTTATGGACGCAAAGATAAAGGACAAGCAAGACCCGAAATTTTAAACCAACTCCTAAAAACCAGTGAAAGGATTGTCCAAGAAATTGATTCAGTCGAATATGGTTTGACCGATATTCAAGAATATTATGGTAATACAGGAGGACTAAAATTAGCTGCTGAAAAACAAAGCGGTAAAAAAGTAACCGCAAGTTTCGTCGAAAGCTTTTCTAATGATACCAACCCCCGAAAACTAGAAGACTTATTAAGATTAGAATATCGTACAAAATTACTAAATCCCAAATGGGCCGAAGCAATGGTTAACCAGGGTTCAGGAGGGGCCTATGAAGTCTCTCAACGCATGACAGCATTAATAGGATGGGGAGGAACAGCCGATTTTCAGGATAATTGGGTGTATGATCAAGCTGCACAAACCTACGCTTTAGACCCAGAAATGGCAGAAAAATTACGTAAAGCAAACCCTGAAGCATTCCGAAATATTGTGGGAAGAATGATTGAAGCAGATGGAAGAGGTTTCTGGGATGCTGATGAGGAAACTTTAGAAAAATTGCGTAATTTATATGATTTAACTGAGGAAGAGTTAGAGGGAGTTAGTAATTAGATAATTATTAATATTGGAATTGAGGGTTTTAATAGTAATTATGCAAAATACAGACGAGATGCAATGGCGAATTGATACTTTTTTTGATTATTGGAAACAACGGTATGATTTTATTAAGTGTTTAGATAATTCAAATCATCGACAATATTATCATGAGTCAAATGTGTTGCTTTGGTCACATTTAGATGCTCTTTCTTGTATCTGGAGAAATAGTATTGGAAAACAAAAATATCAATTGAAATCTAAACAATTAGATATTAATTTTGATGCTTTTCTTGCTTGTTATTATCCTCAAGTATTCCGAAAAGTTTCATTACCTGATCTTTGGATAGGTTTCTAAAATGTGGACGCTTTGGGGTTTTTTATTGGTCGGCAAGAATCCCAATCACTCAGTTTTGCGGAGATTCTTGCCCACATTCAGGTTGACATTTTTTGTTAATCAGGGGCTAGAGATTTAAGCATATCAGTCATGTTTTCTAAGAGATCGCTCCTTTTGTCTTGTTCAAGAGGTCGTCGATCAGGAATGGTAGGACGTTCAACATAACGTTGAATGCCTTCGGTGACTTGTTGAGCGATCAAGGCCTGTAATTCTTCTTGCGCCTTCTCTCTTTGATACTGAGCGCCCTCATGACTGGTAGCATATAGGGGTGGTAATCGGTTGAGGGCGTAGGCTGCAATATCTCCGATATCCAGTTCACAAGGAGTTTGGGACTCTTGTTCTGCCACTTGGGTAATGGCTTCCCCTAAGACCAATTCTTCCATGACGTTGATAAACTGTTTTCGTGGTACAGCTTTAACTTCCCCGGTTAATAAAGCCCCCATTAAACGATCTAATGCCATATATTCATCCATGGGCAAGTCCGAGGCTGACTCACAGATTCGTCCAACCTCTTCTTCCATAGTGGGGGTTAAATAGCCGTCTTTAAGTGCATTATTGATAATATCTTGGATGCTCATAGGTTTTTTTGTTTTGCTTGTCAACCGAGCAATCTGCCAATGGTTGTTATGCTCAGATTGCCCATTTTTGGACTAAAAGTTGCTATAGGAGCAAATTTTTTTGTTTTTTGATATCATCAGATTCCCATCTAATTACTGGGTTTGATGTAGACCAATGCTTGTCGCCAGATTAAAAGGGGTTGATCCGATTCATTCGATAAACAAAGACATTTGGGATCCTGCCATAAAATTTGACCCGTAATCGCTTCTCCAGTGTTCAATTGAATGACAATTTTCTGTTGCTCTTTAATATACTTTTGAATCTGCCGAATACTAGGCAAACCGGTATCAAATTCAGTCATTACTCCCCATGCTTAATAAGGTTTCTGTCCTCATTATATTTCTTTGCTGCTGCTTTGAGAAAAGAACACCATTAAGTTAACTTTTAGGTTTTGTCGTTCTCCACTAAGACTCCTATGCCAGCGAAAATGACGTTTTGATCAACTCTCACTTGTTCTGACCAAGAATAGTCCTGTCCTTGGATATAAGCATACAAGTCTAAAGCATCTCCTCCTGTTAAGATAATTTTACTTTCAGGGTAATTTTTTAACCAATCTTCACAAAAAGCCTTAATTCCATTGAGAACTGTATAAATTATACCACTGGCAATAGCATCGGAGGTATTCATGGCCCAAGGCTTTGGTAATGTTCGAGGCAAACTAAGATTAGGTAATGCGGCTGTTTGAGTCGATAATGACTCAAATTGTAGTTTTAATCCGGGTAAAATTGCGCCTCCTTGAAAAGTCAAATGAGCGTCGACTCCAGTTAGGGTTAAAGCCGTACCACCATCAATGAGTAAACAGGGAAAATGATATCTTTTTCCTGCACCCAATAGGCCTAAAGCTCGATCGATGCCCATGGTAGAATAAAGATTGTTCAGAGGAATATCTTCTAAACTGAGAAAATTAATAGAAGGATAACTTTGCCATAATTTGGCTTGAGAAAGGACAACAGAAGCCACAATTAAAGGTATGTTTTGCGGAATATGAGGGAGTAAGAATTCAGAGGGTAATCTCAGTCCAATAGACTGAGAAAGATGCTTCGTATCCCAAGTGTTTTCTAAGTGTTTATCCCTAAAATATCCCCAGTGTAAGTGGGAGTTGCCAATGACTAGGGCCAACCATTCTCTTGTCTTTATAATCGTCACAATGTTCTTGGTTTTCGGTTCTTTGTTGAACAGTCCCTATGAGCAAAACTTCACTAAGATTTTATGGGAAAATTCCCCTAAACTTGGCAATAATAATGTTATCATTTCTCAGTGTTAACCCGCAAATTATCCCTTTATGAGTCACGAAAACGAATATATTAACGAAACGGATGTCAATCGGGTACGGGTGTTAAGCGAAGCCCTTCCCTATATTCAACAGTTTGCTGGACGTACTGTTGTGATTAAGTACGGGGGGGCTGCGATGAAAGATAGTTCTCTTAAAGATAAAGTGATTCGAGATATTATTTTCCTCGCTTGTGTTGGGGTGCGGCCTGTGGTTGTTCATGGGGGAGGACCAGAAATTAATACTTGGCTCAATAAATTGGGTATCGAAGCTCAATTTAAAGATGGTTTAAGGGTGACCGATGGACCAACAATGGATGTGGTAGAAATGGTTCTTGTGGGTCGTGTTAATAAGGAATTAGTTTCTCTGATCAACAAAGCAGGAGGTCATGGGGTCGGACTGTGTGGAAAAGATGGCAGGTTAGTTCAAGCCCGTCGCGTGGATCAAGCAGAAGACATTGGCTTTGTGGGCGAAGTCAGTAAAGTAAATGCAAAAATTGTCCATTGTTTGGTTAATAATAATTATATTCCCGTTATCTCTTCAGTAGCGGCCGATGAAAATGGACAACCCTATAATATTAATGCGGATACTTTCGCTGGAGAAATTGCGGCGGCCTTAGGCGCAGAAAAGCTGATTCTACTCACGGATACCCCTGGTATTTTACAAGATTATCAAGATCCAAACACATTATTTACCAAATTAGATATTAAACAGGCTAGAGACTTGATCGCCCAAGGGGTTGTGTCTGGGGGAATGATTCCCAAGGTTAATTGTTGTGTGCGATCGCTAGCTCAAGGGGTCAGAGCAGCACACATAATTGATGGTCGCATCCCTCATGCCATTTTACTAGAAATCTTTACCAATCAGGGTATTGGTTCGATGATTATCGCCTCAGAATATCAATCTTGTTGATACAGGAGATTGTTGTTTCTAGGGTCTGTCTGCAAACCACTAGAATATTAAAAATGAGTTACTTTCTTCCTCTGCTTCCCCCACTCCTCTCAACTAAGATTATTGTAACTTTGCAGGCAGGCCTAGATAATATTACGGTAGGGTAAATACCCTAGAATTGTCGTAATTTCCCTACTATGCCTAGAAAAGACTTGCAGAAATTTGATAGATCAGTTATAACTGAATGGATGAAAATGCTTCTCGGATCACTTCCTTAGATAAACATCTACGATTCTATAAAATACAGAAATATAGAGAGAAGCGTTGCTCTTAGAGCATTTGTACAATTTAGTAAACGCAAATTGATTGAGTCTATGACTAAACAAGTCGCTCATCCTATGGTGAAGTTTCAGCGCAAAGTTTCCTCACTGGTGGACTCGAAGGTTCTCAAACCCAGTGATAGTATTTGGAAGTTAGCCCTTCTCTATGACAAGGACTGGTCTTACTGGAAGGGAGAACTATTAGAGTTTGGTTTTAGTATGCAAGATCCCGTCAGTGAAGTCTTGGTGGTAGAAGGATGGGATGAAGATTGAGAAGATATCTCAAAGAATGTTGCTTTTTGCCAAAAAAGTAGGGGTTTGAGGTTCGCCACCGTTTGCAGCGCACAGTCAGCGAAATTTATGCTAAAATTTGTTTGGTTGAAATACCCGAACCCTTGAGGTATGAGCCGTTAAAAGAGGAAGCCTCAAACTAAGCATAGCGGAGTTTATGGCTTCATCGCTGCAATGGGAAAACCATCAACAACTGTTATCTGATCGGGAGATATCTATGCTACACCGCAAGATTTATCAACTCTGTACAGAAGGCCGAGAAGTTTGTCTGTTCTTGCGGGATCAGCAACGTTGGATCGAAGGTGCAACAATTGTCTCTCTAGAGGGAGACTTAGTTACCATTCGTTACGAAACCGAAGAGGACGACGAAATTAGTTCTTGGGAAGAAATGGTAAGGCTCGAAAGTATTGGCTCTGTTAGCCAAAAACTAGCGTCTGTTCCCAGATATAACTCAGAGATTTTTGTTTCTGATGAGTGTCCTGAGGCAGAGCAGATCCACCCTCACTCTCCTGATTCTAATCAGGATCAAAACTGATAGTTAGCTAGTCTTTTTCTGGGAGGCCCCTACTATCTCTCCTGAGTATATCGAGGGCGGGTAGTTTCGGCTGTTTTTTTGTACCGTTATTAACGACTAAAGTAGAGATTTTGTGGTTTATTGGTGGAAAACAAACCAATAATGAGCTGATTTTATGATAAATAATCTGACTATTGCCCCTATCCTTGTTCTAAGTACCATACTTTGGGTAGAAATTGTTCGGGACTGTTATCATGTCCTCTCTCACTATTGGCAACCTTTATATCGGCTTCATGGTTGGCATCATCGGGTATTTCGCCCTGATTTAACCCCTGTTAGTGAAGAAATTTATCGTAAGGCTCATTGGTATAATGATGTTCCTGAAGCGTTGGTTATGCTCACCTTAAGCCTTATTCCTGGGATTTTATGTTACTACTATAATGTTACCTATGGCTGGTTGGCTTGGTCTGGTTCGATTTATACTTTAACGTTTTTGGGTGGGGCGATCGCTAGAGGGGCAGGAGTTCCTTATGTGGACGAGTTAACGGATCTTACTCACCGTCCTGGTGAGTTTACCACACTTCCGGCTCCTTGGTTGGTTAATCGTCCTTATCATTGGCGACATCATTTTGACAATCAAAAGGCTTATTATTGTGGCACGTTAACGTTAGTTGATAAGATTATGGGAACGGCTTTATCTCTCAAAGGGAAGACAGTTGCAGTGACGGGTGCATCTGGAACATTAGGATTAGCTTTATTAAAAGAGTTACAATTAAATGGGGCAAAAGTTGTTGCTTTTACGTCGAAAAATCAGCAAATTAGTTTAAAGATTGATCATCAAGCGTTGTCGATTAAAACATTAACTTGGCAGGTGGGACAAGAGGAAGAATTGATTGATGAATTATCGAAAATAGATATTTTAATTATTAATCATGGGATTAATGTTCATGAGAAAAGGGATAAAGAAGCTATCTTAGCGTCTTATGAAGTGAATACGTTTTCAGGATGGCGGTTAATGGAAACGTTTTTTGAAACCATTAAAACTAATAAGGATAAAGTTTGTAAAGAAGTTTGGATCAATACCTCAGAAGCTGAAGTTAACCCAGCTATTAGTCCTCTTTATGAACTGAGTAAAAGGACTTGGGGGGATTTAATTACGTTACGTCGTTTAGATGCACCTTGTGTGGTTAGGAAATTAATTTTAGGTCCTTTTAAAAGTAATTTGAATCCCATTGGTATTATGTCAGCAGATTGGGTGGCAAAACAAATTATTAAGGGAGCAAAATCAGATATTCGTAATATTATTGTTACGATTAATCCTATTACGTTTATTGCTTTTCCTGTTAAAGAGTTTTGTCAAAGTTTATACTTTAAATTGTTTACGAAATAATTAGAATGATGAAAAAAGTAGCGGTATTTGGTAACACTGGGGGAGGAAAGTCTACCTTGAGTAGAAAACTATCTGAAGCTACCCAGTTACCGCTTTATATATTAGATAAAATTCAATATAAACCAGGAGGAATCGAAGTTCCTTATGAAGAGTATAAACGCAGTCATGAAGAAATTATGGCTAAAGATGAATGGGTAATTGATGGTTTTGGCTGTTTAGAAACTTTATGGTTACGACTAGAAAAAGCAGATACTTTGGTTTATATTGATCTCCCTTTATCTGTTCATTTTTGGTGGGTGACAAAACGGTTTATTACTGGATTTTTTGATCCCCCCAAAGGTTGGCCTGAGAATACCAATATCTGGAAAGGTTCTATGAACAGTTATTCTGTTCTTTGGTTATGCCATCAGCGTTTAACTCCTAAATATCGTGACTATATTGTGCAAGCTCAAGATAGTAAAAAAGTTTATCATCTTCAATCTAGTCAAGAGATAAAACATTTTTTTGAGTCAATAGAAGCTTAAAAACTTCACCTAATTGTTTTTCCTGTATTATATTTGTAATTCTTATCGTTATTTGCTTTTTTTTGCCGTCAAAAGTGTATTATTTGATACTAAAAGTTGCCCTTTATGTCAACAAATGATGACAATTGGGAAAATGCGCTACGAGAGAATGGGGGTTACAGAAACGTACTACAAATTTGTTATTTTTTGTGCTATAGTTAAGATAAGGTGTCTGAATTGTATCTAATTTTTAAAATTTAATATTTTTTAACACTATTTTATCATTACGATTTTATCTGTAGGGTGGGCAAATATTTCAGATATTATGATAGCTTGAGATGGGTTTCTGATTTGCCCACCAGATCATTTCTTTAATTAATCTCTAACATAATACAATTATTGACACTCTCCCGTTAAATCACAGATTGTAACGGGAGATTCTTGCTTCTTTCAGATTGCCTCGTAACTAGATGCTAATTTCTTAACACCCCCGTCCGACCGACTACACAAGCTTTTTATGTTTTCTGGTTTCTATCCAGAACACGGGCTGCCCGACCGCAAAAAGTATCAGATTTTCTAATCCCTCAAAGTTTTACCCAAACAGGAATTGGTGTTTAGAACCCCATACTTTGACTCTTCAGTTTTCTTGGTACTTCTTAGTTTTTTGTTTACTAACCGGCCCACATTACTGGTCACGCGGTTACAATAATCATTGTACTCCAATCAAGAGAACATGACCAGGGATAAAAGCATTAAACGCTTGCCTAAAGTGGACTCCCTTCGGTCGATTATTTTATTGGTTGCCATTCATCTCACCGTTAACCTCCTATCGTCGGTGTAACGGGAGTCCAAGGCGCAACATTCAAGATAGGTTTAATTATCAATGCTAACTCCAAGAGAATTTTATGTCGTGATTGAACGAGATGAAGATGGTTACTATGTTGGGGAAGTGCCTCAACTTCAAGGTTGTTACAGTCAGGGAGAAACCATTGATGAATTGCTGACTAATATCAAAGAAGTGATTGAACTTTGTTTAGAAGAAGAAGGCAATGACAGTTTATCAGAATTTGTCGGAATCCAAAAAGTATCTATCTAATGCCTAAATTACCTAACGTTACAGGAAAGCAACTCATCGAAGTTCTTAATAAAGTTGGGTTTCGAGTTATTCGTCAAAAAGGTAGTCATGTTCGTCTTAGACATGAAGATGGAAGAGTGGTTACTATTCCCGTACACAGTGGAAAAATGGTGGGGAAAGGGTTACTTCTAAAAATATTAAGGGATGCCCAATTGACAAAAGATGACTTGATTGATTTCCTCGAATAATAGAGACAATTTTATTGTTGTCTGGTGGGCAAAATAAAGATGATTTCTCTATGAATTGAGAAGATGTTCAGAATTTGCCCACCCTACGTTATTTTGTAGGGGTTTAATCTTATTAGATGGGCTTAATACTATTAAGCCCCTACGGATTGGTAATTTTATTCAAAAGGGGTTTTGTATCTTTGATTAATTGTTCACTCCAAAAGTTATCTTGAAGATAATTAATATTTTCTAACCGTCGATCCATATTGATAGCTTCTTTGGCTAAATATAAGGCTTTTTCTGGTTTTCCTTGATGGTATAATACGGCAGCTAACGCTAATTTTGTGTCGGCTAAATCATCTTTAAGGTTAATGGCTTTTTGCCATAATTCAACGGCTTTTTGTTTGTCTCCCTGTTGATATGTGATAAAGCCAATACTGGATATTGCAGGGGCAAATTTATCATTTTTATTCAAGGCTAATTCATAATCAGATAAGGCTTTAGTTGGGTTATTTTGTACCCAATATATAACTCCTCGTACATAATAACCAATAGGCAGATTCGGAGCAAGTTTAATGATTTTATTAGCATCTTTTAAGGATGCTGAGTTATTCTTTAAACGAGCATAAACATAAGCTCTTCCTGCATACACTTCTGGGTTATTGGGAGCAATTTTAATTGCCTGATTACAATCATTCATGGCTTGATTATAATCTTTTAAATCGGTATAAACCCCACAGCGATGTAAATAACCTTGATGATTGTTAGGTTGTAATTTAATGAAAGTAGAAAGGTCTTTTATTGCTCCTGGATAATTGTTCAATTGTTTATACAATCTTCCTCGTAGCATATACGCAGCAAAGTATTGAGAATTAGCAGTTTTTTCATTCAATTCAATTATCTTAGAAAAATCTTTAATGGCCGCTGGATAATTTTTTAATTGAGCATAAATTACACTTCTCTTTGCATAAGCTTCTATTGATTGAGGTGAGTTCGGTTGTAACTTAATGAAACTAGAAAAGTCGTCAATTGCTTCTGGATAATTGTTTGATTGTTGATATAAATTTCCTCGTAACATATAAGTATTAAAAAATTGAGGATTAGCTACTTTTTTATTTAATTCAATTACATCAGAAAAATCCTCAATGGCTGCTTGACTATTTTTAATATCTACATAATTCACTCCTCTGAAAAAATATAAATCTGGAGAATTTGGTTTAATTACAATCGCTTGAGAAACATCTTCAATCGCTAATTTGTACTCCTTTATGTCTCTGTAAACAAAAGCCCTGGCCATATAAGCTCTATCTTTATTAACCTTAGTAAGCTCAATAGTTTTTGTCAAATCAGCAATCACTGCTGGATAGTTTTTGAGTTTTTTATAAAGGTCTGCACGACTAGAATAAACAGTAAAATTTAAAGGATTGTTGGGGTCAGTTTTTAGAGTTTCCGAATAAGCTTTTATAGCTTTATTGTAATCAGCCTTTGCTTTTTCTTCTTGGTTAGTTTGGGTATAATAATCACCCCTACTGACATAATTACCTCCATCATTAGGATTTAGTCTGATGGCTTCGTTAAAATCTTCTAATGCTCCCTGATAATCCTTTAATTTTAGACGAACATTTCCTCTCTCTTTATAAGCTGAATCATAACTGCTAATAGGTTTTTCTTTGAGTTGGTGAGGGAACCAAGATTCTAATTTTTCTGGGGGTGTTCCGTAATAGATGAAATGAATAGCAGGATCGGGATCTTCTATTAAGGCAATGGCTCGATTATAATCTCCTAAAGCTCCTGGTAAATCAGATAATGATTTCCGCAAGATTCCTCTAGACTCATAAGCCACTCCATATTTAGGATTAATTTCAATGGCTCGATCATAATCTTTCATCGCTTTTTCATAATCCTTAAACTGATTTGCATATAATCCGCCTCTTCTGAAGTAAGCTGGAGCATGATTGGGATCTAACTCAATGGCTTGATTATAATCTTCTAATGCCCCGTGACTATCACCCAATGAATATTTAAAATCGCCCCGTGTATCATAATAGTCTGCATGATCTGGCTTAAGGTCAATGGCTTTAGTCATATCTTTGATGGCTAGAGCATATTGACCATTAAAATCGTAATAGCGACCTCTTTGGGCGTAGTATTCAGGGTCAATCGGATCTATTTCAATAGCTTTATTGAGGTCAGCAAGGACTTTTTTATCATCTCCCATCTTATAATAAAGATAAGCCCGCAAAAAATACCAATCAGCTAAACTTGGGTCTTTTGGAGCTAATTCAATGACTTTAGTATAGTCGGCGATCGCTTGTTCATATTCCCCCATATTGTTATAAGTAGAAGCGCGGAAGTAATAGGAAATAAAGCTATTGGGGGCTAATGCGATCGCTTGATTATGATCAGCTAAGGCTTCTTTTTCCTTATCTAAAGCGGAATGTACAAGACCACGGTAGGAGTAAGCTTCAATAAAACCTAATTTAATGGCTTTGCTGCAATCTTCTATAGCTGCTTCTAGCTCTTTTAACTTGAAGAATAGAAGGTTACACTTCGCAAAATAGGTCTGACCGAAGGCAAAGATTTCTAGAGACTTGGTATAAGCTTCTTTTGCCTCTGCATAACGATTCAAGTCTTCTAAAATAAATGCCCTTTGACTATAGAACTTAGCATCATCATCGATGGATGATTTAATGGCTTGATCAATCGCAATTAATGCCTCTTCATGTTTTCCTAAAATGTTGAGGCTTATACTCTTTTTATACCAAGCTGGTCCTTTCAAAAACCGATACTGACTTAGAGAAATGACTTGCTCAAAAGCTGCGATCGCTTTTGTTTCTAACGAGTCATTGTCTGTATTCAGTGCTTGACTTGAATAAACTGACCCCAAAGCATAATAAGCCTCAGCAAAATTAGGATCAATGTCAATAGCTTTGTTTAAGGCTGCAATGGCTTCTTTATATCGTTCGATTCGCCATAATTCATTACCATAATTTAACCAAGTAATTCTATTGCTGTTCTCTGGTGGTTTTTCGATAATAAACGCTGGATGTTGTTTGATAGTTTTCAGTTCCTGTTCTTTTAAGGGTACAGGCATTTTATCCACAATGGTAAAATGATTCAAGTTCACTTGTTTTTGATTGGCAAAGCCGATCAAAGTCGAAGCAGGAACCCCAACAGCAAAACCTAATTGAGCTATTTCCTCTGAACTTATAGTTTCCCCTTCTTGTCCCGTATTAATGCCAATGACTTGACCATTAATATCTAAAACAGGCCCCCCACTCATTCCTGGTTTTGTTAGGTTAGTATAGATTAATTCATATCCCGTCGTATTCACATCTAAGTTGATACTATCAAAGGCTACTCTTAACCCTCTATCTCTTTGATATCGATAACCTGCGGTGAATTTTCTGACTCCATCTAATTCCCCAGGAAAACCAGACACAAACACTAATTGTTTCTTTAGCACAGGAATATTATAGTTGCCAATAGTCGCGACTTTATAGGCTTTTTTACTCTTAAATTTAATGATGGCTGCATCCATTCCTTGAGGCAAAATTATATTGTTTTTATTTAAAGTATATCTCTCACGATCAGCAGTCACTCAAGTATAATCATCCTTGACTTTTCCTGATTGACAATAAGAGTCAGAAATGACATGACAAGCAGTGAATACATAATAAGTATCCCCATCTTTTCCCACGATCGCACCTGATCCTATTACTCCCTCTTTATTATCAATTCTCACAGTAATTTGTCGAGCAATATTATCCACATTTGCTGCTAAGTTTAACCCTGTTTTCCACTCATTGGGAATTAAGGCTAAGTTAGGCGCAACTTCTAATAAGGTTTCAATGGGAACAGCAAAGCTTAATTTACGATAAGTTGTTATATTTTCTTCAAAAGGTTGGGAACCATCTAAATAATTATAAGCTGCGTTTAAAACAGGCCCTTTGAGTAGTCCATTAACCCCGATTAATTCGCCTTTTTCGTTTAATAATGCACCCCCACTCATCCCTGGTTTAACATCAATGTCATAACCAATTTGATAACCTCCTAAAAATGGTTTGGGTGCTTGTATTTTTATAGTTCCTTGAGTGAAATAAAATTCATTAGTCTCTTCAGGAAATCCTACGGAATAAATCCGTTTATGTTCTTTGATTTCAGGGTTAATAGCTAAAGTTGCTACTTGATAATTATCAGCAGAAGTAAAGGATAATACAGCTAAGTCATTGCCTTCTAAAGAATTCCCTTCTTTAATAACAGTAGATTCATAAATTTTGCCATCAATGGTAATAATTTTATTGGTTACTTTACTGTTAATAACATGAGCATTAGTAAGAACAGTAT
>JBFRWG010000138.1:0-5684 GCA_051439445.1 Crocosphaera sp. | reverse complement strand
CGTCTGGTGCTAATAGAGTGCGTCTCCCTATTTTTCGAGGCTGGTTTTAACAGGGGAAACAGCTTTATATTCTGGGGTTAAGGGTTTTCCATGAAACTGAAATTCAGAGAATTGTTCCATGCGACTGACCCGAAACATTGCCAGAGGATAGGTTAAGGCAATTAAGCCAAAAACACCCAACAAAGAAAAGACAATTTTGTGCATTTTTTGCGGGGGTAAGGGTTGTAAACTGGGGGAATGATTCGTCTGATTCGACATAAGATCATCTCCTTCTAAACTAAAGGTAAATAAGGGAATAAAGGATGCCAAGCCATTGCTGTTGCTAAAGTCATTAAGGTGATCATCCAAAAAATAAGGGTTTTCCCTTTGACTTGTTTGTTTCTGAGGACAATAGACAAGATAAACCAACTGATGAGCCAAACTAGCAGCAATACGGTTTCTTTTCCCGTATAGTTACCAATATTGCCCCAAAGTCGATCAGGGTTATTTGAACCAGGTATCCAAGCTCCCAACTGTAAGAGTTTTTGTTGTACCACTTTGGTTTGATCGGCATCTGCAATATGATGCACGACCATCATGGCAAAACAAGCCAAACCTCCACTTAAAAAGGCGGCGGCTGCTGCTCCTGATGTGGTTGGGGGATTGTTACTTCCTTGGGCTAAAAAGCCAGGAAATTTTTTTAAAGCTTGCCACAGTTGACCATACCAAGGGGCTTGATCATGAAAACGTCGTGTATTGGTCATGGTTATTTCTCCAGTTATAGGGCGCGAATTTTAGCCACTCCTAAACCACTGACTAACCCTCCCATGGCAAAAAACATCATGGCGATCAAAGCTAAACAAGTGGCGGTGAGAACGACTCGGTTCTGTTTTTCTAAGATTGAGCCTCCATATCTCCATAACACCCAGGCAGAACCCACTGCTAAAGGAAGAGTGAATAACACACTAAACTCGTGATATTCCATGAGAACATACTGAGTAAGGGGAGAATGTTCTTTTAACCACGCTCTAGCTCCACCAAACTCTATCCCTGCCCGATAACGCATATAGGCTAAGTTGCCAGAGGCGATCGCCAGAAAAGAAAGCACACTAGACCAAAACGCTAGAGTTCGCATTTGAGGTAGAATTTTTCCTGAACCTCGCAATAAGGGAAAAGCTAAGTGTCCTGTGTAGATAATGACCACTAGGGCTAACATAGATGCAAACCCGTGAATGGTTCCCATCCATCTTTGCCAAGGACTCGGATGCAAAAGATTAACAAAGGGCAAAAATAAAAACAGTCCGACGGAAAGGAAGCTTAAGCCATAAATGGTGACTTCTGCAATGTCTAACTGTCGAGGGAACCCTATGGATGCGTTGTCGACATCATAGGATTCTTGGGGTGGTGACTCTTGTACCATTCACACTCCTAAAATAGTCTTTGACGTAAATAAAGCAGCCTAATGCTTTAAGAGCAGTTTAAAGGCTTCTTATTGCTATACCCTAGCAATAAATATTCTCAATTCTCATTAAAAAAATCTAAAACTATTGTCAATAATGTTTAATTTTCTCGATTTTTTAGCCATATTAGCTCTATAAAGCGAATCTTACTGTCATTAAGAATAAGAAATGACTCAATCTATTATCAACTATTATTTTTTATTACAAATTATTATCAATTGTTTATTTTTTGGCCATGACGCTTGGAACTCCCCTTTTTGATTAACTCGGCCATTTCACTCAATTTTTCCTTACGGTTCAACAGTTGTTGATGAGGAGTCAACCCAGGAAAATTGAGGATTTTTTGCCAGGAATAAACATAATCAAACCTCAATAAAGAATTAAACCCATTATCTCGTCGTATTCTTGCTAGTCTCTCATACCAAATCCGCTTATCATCGTAGAGTAATATTCTTTCTTCCCCTACTCATCAAGATGATTGTCTACTATCTAAAGCGGATAAAAAGACGATGGCTTTCATGCTCCCGTCTTTTTTAGGTAATTCTGAGAATAAATTCATCGTTAATGACTCCAGATATAGATGATGTTAGATTGAGAATTGCATTCAAATGTTCAACGATTTTCAACAATACTTTCAAACAGACCAGTTATTTTTTAGCGATTACTGTTAAGGTCATGATCTCATTCCAAATCCCTTGAGGGGTTGCTAGTTTTTCTAATTCTTGATAATAATCTTGTTTCGCTGTTTCTAACTTTTCAGGTGAGAGTTGTTGAAAAGGGAATAAGTTATCATTAGAAACAGGAAAATTAATCATCATTTTCCACTTATTTTTAACTTGCTCTAAATTGACATAACTACCTAATTGATCTTGATGAATTATAATATCTTTAAATCCTAGATTTTTTAATAGGGTGTAGCAGGTTTCTTTCGAGCCAATTTTTTGATGCCAATGAGGAAAATTGATGTTATATTTAGGAGCAATTTTATTAAGTAAATAGCCTTCAACAAAAGAGTTTTTTGACCAATAATTAAAAGTTAAATTTCCCCCAGGTTTTAACCAATGATAGCAACGGGTTAAAATCGAATAAATATCATTAAAAATCACCATCGCTGCACAACATAAAATAACATCAAAATTAGCAGAAGGTAAATTTATTTTTTTAATATCTTCTTGCAAAAAATCAACATTATTTAAGTTTAAAATCTTAGCTTTTTCGTGAGCTTTTTGTAACATCAACTCCGCAATATCAACACCTAAAACAGAACCATTTACTCCTACTTTTTTAGCAGCTTCAATAGCAACCAATCCGGTTCCTGTCGCCATATCTAAAACCCTTTGTTGGGGTTTAATTGTCGCATAATTAATTAATAAATCAGCAAGTTTAGGGTGAAAATAACCTTGATCATAACTATCACTTCGTTGATTATAAAGATTAGCGATCGCTTGTTGATAAGGGTTCAATTCCATTTTTTTTAAGAGATAAATTAAGAAAAAAGTCAATAATCAATTCTATCTTTATATTCATTATTGAATGATGCTTCAGCCACTAAAATTAACATAAGTATCAGCAATCTATTCAGGAGTTTGAGCATCATAAATATAGTCATAAAGAATAGTATAAAGACCAATTATTGTGCCTTTTGAACTAATATCATTATCAGCAATAAAATAAAAATATTCTGTTAGACACATAAGCAATATCTCCCTAAATGTACCAATAGAAAAAAGGACAAAGATTACCTTGTCCTTATGACTAAAATTTACCGACCCAAATAACCTTTAAGGACATCAACTAAGCTAGTTCCTCCCCAAATCGCTACCATAATAATAGAAGTCGAAAGAACCGCAGCAAGACCACAAATAACTAACCCACCTAAACTAATAAAACCATCATCTTCTTGTAATCCAAATGCCGTTACAAAAATACCAATCGCCGGTAAAGTATTAGTCCCAGGGATGGGAATCATCATGGAAATTGACATTAAAGCAATAGCAAGACCAATGATAATTCTGCCCGGAACACTGACACAAATATAAGTCATTCTAGGACGGGTTAACCCTTCAAGACGTTTTAACCAAGGATTCCCTTTTCTTAGAAATGCTTGTATCGTTTGTAACTTCATTGATCCCTTCATCATTTTTTCAGGAAGCCAAGGAATTTTAGCCCCTGAAATGAGTTGAATCGCCAAAAGAAACATTAAAACGCCAAAGGGAATGGAATAACCGGGGGCCGGAACAGGTAGAGCAGACGGTAAAGCAAGAATGACAAATAAAAAGCCAAAGATTCGCTCTCCTGCCAATTCTAGAATATCGATTAATTTAACATCAGAGGAGCGTTTCTCCTCAAAAAAATAACGATCTAATTCAACAGATAATTTTGCCATAAGAATTTTATTGAGAGATTGAAAAAAGATTGAAAATTAATATACCACTTCTGGCGAAGCTTCTGTTAAAAAAGTTTATAAAAAAAAGGGGGTAGAATGTACTACCCCAAAAAAATTCTTAGTTGATAGCAGTATCTGGAATTAGGTTCCAACAGTCCAAGAATTGATGTACTCTTCTTGTTCAGGGGTTAAGCTATCAATTTCAATCCCCATCGCTTTTAATTTTAAGGCGGCAATATCCTGATCTAGTTCTTTAGGAATGTTGTAAAGGCCGGGTTCTAATTGACCTTTATTTTTCACTAAATATTCGCAAGCGAGGGCTTGGTTAGCAAAACTCATATCCATTACTGCACTGGGATGACCTTCGGCAGCAGCTAGGTTGATTAAACGACCTTCCCCAAGAACAACAATCGCTTTACCGTTGGGTAGGGTATATTTTTGAGTAAAGTTACGAACTTCCTTAACATCAGTGGCTTTTGCCCCTAAAGATTGTAAGTCAATTTCAATATCAAAGTGACCGGAGTTACAAACCATTGCCCCGTCTTTCATCACTTCAAAATGTTCGGGACGAATCACGTGCTTATTACCGGTTACAGTAACGAAAACATCCCCTTCCTTAGCTGCTTCGGCCATGGGCATAACACGGAAACCATCCATTGCTGCTTCAATAGCTCTGACGGGATCGATTTCGGTAACAATGACATTAGCACCAAGACCACGGGCGCGCATAGCAACCCCCTTACCGCACCAGCCATAACCAGCTACAACAGCTACTTTACCAGCTAAGAGAACGTTAGTCGCGCGAATAATACCATCAAGGGTGGATTGACCGGTTCCGTAGCGGTTATCAAAGAAGTGCTTGGTGTCAGCATCGTTAACATTCATCGCGGGGAAGGTTAACACCCCATCTTTTAACATGGCTAAAAGACGAACAATACCAGTGGTGGTTTCTTCTGTGGTACCAATGATATCGCTCATTTGATGTTGACGTTCTTTAATCAATGTCGCAACAACGTCGCTACCATCATCAATAATAATGTTGGGTTTATGATCTAACGCAGTTTGAACGTGACGGTGATAGGTGTCGTTATCTTCCCCTTTGATAGCATAAACAGGGATGCCATAATCAGCCACTAAACAAGCCGCAACATCATCTTGAGTAGAAAGAGGGTTGCTGGCGATAAGTAAAGCATCAGCACCACCAGCTTTGAGGGCAATGGCTAAACTAGCTGTCTCAGTGGTAACGTGACAGCAAGCAGTGATACGAATACCAGCAAAGGGCTTCTCTTTCTCAAAACGCTCTGTGATTTGGCGTAAAACAGGCATTTCGCGGGCAGCCCACTCGATGCGCTGTTTACCTTGAGGTGCGAGATTGATATCTTTAATATCGTATTTTTGTTTAGTTGGAGTTGCAACCATAGCAGAAGGTATCCTGATTAAACTTTATGTACTAAAGGGCCAGTTTAACTTAGTTTAAGACTTTTTTGATCTAACAACTACGACAATGGGGGGAATTTTTCCCCCTATTTTTTATGGATGCTGTTCTTTATTCCTGGTGTAAGCTGCTATCAGTTCCTTGAAAAGTAGCTTAACCAACTTATCCCCAACTCTAGCCTTACCCCATTGTTTGAGTGAATTATTCCCTGGAGAATTGGAGTCAATTTTTCCATCCTCTGTTAACTTGGCCTGAATATCATCAAGGTAGCGATCATATAATTCCTTGACTCTAGGTTTAGGGTTTTTCGGTGGTGACATGGACATAGTTCGTTTAGCCCACAGATATAATTGAATCCTTGCCAGGACTGAACCGGTAACAATATGTCCCTTTTTCTTCCCAGATTCCCAAGGCTTAACCGCTT
>JBFRWG010000137.1:0-5604 GCA_051439445.1 Crocosphaera sp. | reverse complement strand
ATTACTCAAATAATAGTGATCAACCTTACGGTGAGCAAGATGTTTCTGATGACCTAACTTTCTCCAATGATACAGCGATTTTAGGAGGAAATACTTGGAAAGCATTAGGACTCAATTATAATATTACTCCCGATACAATCTTAACCTTTGAGTTTAAGAGTGAGCAAATGGGAGAAATTCAAGGACTGGGTTTTGAGGATGATTTAACATTAAGTGAAGATAAAATATTTAACCTCTATGGTAGTCAAAATACTTGGGGAATTAGAGACTTCACCTATACCAATATTAATGATTGGCAACAGTTTCAAATTAATCTAGGAAGTTTCATCACAGGAGACATTAATTATATCATTTTAACCAATGATGATGACGCTAACGCTAACGCCAATAGTCAATTCCGTAACATTGTTTTATCTGAAAACAATACGATTCCTACTAATCACATTCCTCTTGCTAACAATGATGACTATATCACCGATGAAGCAACAGTTATCAATGATAACTTTGTTAGCAATGATGATGATTTAGATAACGATAGTTTAACCATTACTGAAATTAATGGTTCAATCTTTACAGAAGATAACCCTATCACTTTAGCATCAGGAGCATTATTAACCATTAATAATGATGGAACCTTTAGCTACGATCCTAACCAACAATTTGATGATTTATTAACAGGAGAAACTGCTAATGATAGCTTTACTTATACTATTAGTGATGGACAAGATAGTGATATAGCCACCGTTAATTTAACCATTAATGGTTTATCTTCACCTGATATAACTGATCAATTAACAGTAACAATTGACGCAACAACTATTAGTAAATCTTTAGAACGTTATGGAGATGCTTCAGTATTTAATGGCAATTCTTTACCTCAAGATACGGATGATTCCCTTGTTACTTATGGCAATAATGGCCATGAGGTTAAATTAGAAAATAATGCTTGGAAAGCGTGGGATTTAGGCAACTATAATCTAACAGCAAATACCCGCTTAGATTTCCAATTTCGTAGTAATGAAGAAGCTGAAATACAAGGAATTGGTTTAGATAATGACGATGATTTATTCAACAATACTAACAGCATTTTTCAACTTTATGGAACTCAAACCTTTGCCAATCAAGCTTTCAATGATTATCAAGGTTTAAACGATCCTCAAGCTATTGATGGCTGGAAAGATTATAGTATTAACTTAGGTCAATATACCACTGGAGACTATGATCGCTTAGTCTTCTTCAATGATTTTGATGCTAATAACAATATGGGAGGTTCTGCTGAGTTCCGTAATGTTGTTTTAGCAGAAATCAGTTAAACTCTAGCTAGGGTTAGCTGATATAGCAATCAGGTTTCAGTTGTGAGAAAATCAGCTTTCTGGGTAAAACACAGTGTTAAACCCCTACAAAGACCTATTCTTAGGGACATCATACTATTATGTCCTGATATATTCTCGCCTCTCACATATCATTACAAGTTGCCAAGGTTTTGTTAAGATAAAACTTAAAGATAAATGAAGTTTTATTAAGAACCTTGACAGCCAACTTGAAACCCTATCAAAAAACCAGTTTAGCCCATCAATGGCACGCCCTAGACATTATCTGGGAAGGAGACGAAAAAGTCGTCAAATATGGACTCCCCCATGAAAAATTATCCCCTGCGTGGCAAATTTTATTATTGGGAGATGGTTCCCCCACTCGTCACTTACAACTGTTGACCAGAGAAAAAACAGAAGTGGATCTCATCGATATGTCTCCTATCGGTAACGAAGATGATGGGGCCCCATCCCAGGTTGAGATCGTTCCCGAACCCCGTTTAAGACGACAGGTATGGTTAAGAACAGCATCAGGACAAAGATTGGCTTATGCCACTTCTTGGTGGGATGCTAACCATGTGGACGAGTATCTACAAAATCGCTCTTTACCCATCTGGGATAGTTTGTCACGGTTACATACAGAATTATATCGTGATATTCAGGGCATTTATTACGGTCATTCTCCCGCACTGGAAAAAGCATTTCAACAGAAAGGACCTTTTTGGGGAAGATATTATCTATTTTGGCACGATCGCAAACCCTTAACTTTGATTTATGAGGTCTTCTCTCCCTATTTACGCAAATATTTAGGAAAAATTGATTAATTAGCTTCCCTGCTTTGTCCTTACCCTCTGAGTGAACATATTGCTTCAACACTCAGTATGTTACTTGATTGCTTGTAATATGAAATCCTGTTGAATACCATCGGTTAGGATGAGGTAAGCAGGGAGAGCAGACGAAGCAGGGGAAGATAGATTGACAATAGCAATTTTAACGTTTACTGATTAAGGGGATTTGATATAAAGACAGATAGAAAAAGATCATTTAAGTTAGAATTAGGCATTAACTTCTCAAAATTTTCCTTTAATAAACTAACTATCCATGACCTTATCTTGCAAAACTGTCCCATTTGTCGATTTAACCCTGCAACATCAACCCATACAAGGGGAGATTGAACAAGCGATCGCCACTGTGATCCAACGGGGAGACTTCATCTTAGGAAAAAGCTTACAAGAGTTTGAAGCAGCATTTGCTCAAGCGTCTGGAGTGGATTATGGTGTAGGGGTCGCCTCTGGAACCGATGCGATCGCCCTAGGTTTACAAGCCTGTGGTATTACTGAAGGAGATGAGGTACTGGTGCCAGCCAACACCTTTATTGCCACAGTAATTGGAGTGATACGAGCCGGTGCTACCCCCATTTTAGTCGATTGCGATCCCCACACTGCCCTCATTGACTTAAATTTAGCAGCAAAGGCTGTTACCCCAAAAACCAAAGCCATTGTTCCGGTGCATTTATATGGCCAGATGGTTTCCCCCACTCAATTACTTGATTTTGCTAACAGCCATAATATCATTATCTTTGAAGATGCCGCACAGGCCCATTTAGCCCAACGAGAAGGCTATACAGCAGGTTCAGTGGGTATGGCTGCGGCCTTTAGTTTCTATCCTAGTAAAAATTTAGGGGCTTTTGGCAATGGCGGAATCTTAATCACCAACGATGAAGACATTGCCCAAAACGTTCGTAGTTTACGCAACTATGGCGCACCGAGAAAATACTATCATACCCAAGTGGGAATGAATAGTCGGTTAGACACATTACAAGCAGCTATTTTACAGGTTAAACTCCCCCATCTTTCTCAATGGAATCAATTAAGAAATCAAGCAGGACAAATTTATGATCAAGCATTACAATCGTTAGAAGATCAGGCAATTATTCCTATAACAAATGTTAGCCAAGGGGGTCATGTTTATCATCTCTATGTTATTCGGGTTGAGTCGGGGGTTGCCCTATCCCGTGATCGACTACAAGACATTTTAAAGGAAAGAGGTATTCAAACCGGCATCCATTATCCCATTCCCTGTCATTTACAACCTGGATACAAAAGCTTAGGCTATCAATTGGGAGATTTTCCCCAGGCCGAAATGCTCTGCGATCGCATTTTATCCTTACCTATGTATCCTGGTATTACCCAAGAACAAATTTCTTGGGTAGTTGAAGAATTATCTTTAATTTAGTAAAAGGTTAAAAATATCCATTGTTAATAGGTGACTCACCATGCAAGCAACCTCAAAAATAACGCCTTTTTTAGAACGAAACTTAGGTAATGTTTTAATCCTAGTCTTCCTCGCTATTTTATATGTTCCTATTTTGGGACATTGGTACGATGGTTGGATCAGTAAAAATATTAATATTGACCACGAATATTTTAGTCATGCTATTATCGGTTTCCCCTATGCTGCTTATCTTATCTTTGGTAAAAATCGTCACTCATGGCAAAAATTAGCCAATAAAATTCATCCCCTGGGAGGATTTTTTATCGCCTTAGCACTTACTTTCTACATCACAGGAACGAGAGAATTAACGTCTCTCTCTTTTCCCCTTATGATTACTGGAATTATGCTCTGGTTAAAAGGAATACCTGGATTAAAATTAAACAGTTTTCCTTTACTATTGATCTTCCTAGGAACTCCCAATTCCGTTCCCTATTTAATCACCCCTTACACTTTGCCTTTACAACAATTTATCGCCAGTGTGGCTCACTTTTTATTACAACAGTTTAGGGTTAATTCTCAAGTTGATGGAATTTATCTTTATGTTAATAATATTCCCGTAGAAGTTGCTCCTTATTGTGCTGGCTTAAAAATGTTATTTACCAGTCTTTATGTTTGCTTATTATTATTACATTGGACAGGGAATATCAAGAATCGAGGTCGAATCATTACTCTACTAACGGGAGCCATAATAATTAGTGTTACCGCCAATATTATTCGCAATACATTCCTCGCAGTTTTTCATGGTAATGGTATGGAGAAAGCTTTTTATATCCTTCATGATAGTTGGGGTGGGGATCTCTATTCTGTGGGAATGTTAGGCACCATTGTCGGACTTAATTGGCTCTTAGATCGTTTTCAAGAAAGTTCACAGTTACTTCAGGAAAATAATGATGATACTTTTGCTCAATAGTTTGATAACGAAAATGCTTCCCACAATGGATATATTTAAAGCAAAAAAAGGAATTTTAATTTCTCAAATAATCGTCTTAGGTTTTCTAGGGTTGGCCATTATTTTTGTAGCAATTCCTGGTTACTTTTCTTCCCAATGGTCATGGTCCGAGTTACCTCGTGTCCCTGAAGTTAACGAAATGAAACTGGTTCCCAAAACCCAATTAAACTTTAAGGGTTGGACAACAGTTGCACAAAAAGAAATGTCAGTTAATAATTATCCCTGGTCATTTCAAGTTATCCAAAAATCTGAACAAGATCCCATTGTTATTGCTTTAAAAGCACAAAAATATTATCAGGATAGTCCTGAAGTAGAATGGGTAGATTTACAAGGATTAGAAAAATGGAAAACCGACGATCATCAAATCCTTAAGTTTCCATCACAAACTAACCCAAAAAATTTAGTCAATGGCCATTGGTTTAAAGCCTGGAATCGCAAAACTTATGGTATTCTTCAATGGTATGCTTGGCCAGGGGGTGGCCATTATAGTCCCTCTCGATGGTTTTGGGCAGATCAAAAAGCCCAATTAAATCAAAAAAGAGTCCCTTGGGTGGCAGTTTCTCTGAAAATTCCCATGTCACCTTTAGGGGAATTAAAAGACGTTGAATCTATTGCTAAAGATTTAGCAATAGAAGTCCAAAAAACCTTAGAACAAGATGTTTTTGTGGTTAAATAAGTGATATAGGTAAGAGTTTCTTGACGAAAACTAAAACGCCTGAAAAAGCTAATGGTGTAATCATTCCTTTCTGAAATATCTTTTCTTCAAGGTACTTACCCTCTTGGACATTTCTAAATACAATCACTTGCTTTTTTGATAAGTCTAAAACAAAATATACCATCTACCCTCTCCAATCTACAATTCTTTGAAGAAATACTAAAACATAATCCATTATTTTCTTTTGATTGATGTTTTATAATAATTTCCTAAAGTCTGGGTATACATTTCTGTTGTAGGGGTGAACGGGCGGTGGGCCCAACAAAGGCCGGTTTCCCCAACAAAAATAAAAAAAGTAGTCTAAGTTTTTTAAAAAATTTTTAATTTATTAAAAAGTAAAAAAAATATAAAATTAA
>JBFRWG010000136.1:0-13524 GCA_051439445.1 Crocosphaera sp. | reverse complement strand
GTGTATAAGAGACAGGATAAATTGAGTGCTTCATTGATTAAAGTTTCATTTTCTCCTTGTAATATGGTATCAAGTTTCTCTTGAAAAAATTTGTTGCCGCCGAAAAATTCTCCATAAATAGATAATCCAGTCATTAAACAAGATTCTGGTAAAAGAGATAGTCTTTTTTCTAAAATAGGACGAAGAATTTTATTTTTTTCTTCTTTAGTCAGTCTTCTTAGTAAAGATTTTAATTCAGCATTTTGTTGATTTGTTAAACCTGTTTCTAAAACTGTTAATCCATCATCAAGTGCAGAATATTGTAAATTAGTTTCATCAGTTAATGAACCATCAGCAGCAATTTGTAATGCTAACCATGCACCCGGTTTTAAATAACGATTAACATCTTTTCTATCAATAAAACACCATACTTCTCTGAGTTGACTTACTTCTCCAGAAAAATTACGAGCAATTCTACCAGCAGCAAATAAAGCAACATTTCGCCAAAGTTTATAAGGTGCGATCGCCGTCAATCTTTGAAAACGTTGTTTAGTATTTTTTGCTTGTTGAACTAAATAAATAGCAGCAAAAAATTCTTGAAAAGAACGAAGATCAAAACCATAAGAACCCGCTTCTTTTTGAACAATTAAAACTAATCTTTCGCCGAGTTCTCTAACCAGACGATTCATTTCTTTTCTAATTTCATCATCCGAAGTACAATCACCTTTTTTTTCTTTCAGAAATTTGGTAACTAATTCTTCAAATTCACTCTTAGATAATAAGGATTGAACATTTTTTTTAATTGCACGACGATGTAGAGAATATCCTAAAAAACTATGCAGACTAAGCAACAGTTTTTCGTTACTTTTCACAATTTCTTTTGCACCGTCTTTGCTTGCTTCTCGACGGAAAATAGTTAACCAATATTCATTAAATAACTCTTCTCGTTGAGAGGGAGGTTGTCTTTTGCTATTTTTTATAATAATTAAAATAATGGTAACTTGTAATGGAGTAGTTAATAAACCTTTAATATGTGTATCTTTTTGACAATTTTTAAGGATATTTAAAGTTGTAGAACTATCATCTTCAGTGAGTTTTTTTGCTGTCACCCATTTTTGAGCATATTCTGTCACTTTTTCTTCATTAAGTAAGTCTAATTCCAAATAAATAAACTGTTCAGGATCAAATTGATTATCATAACTATTCGGTCTAGAAGTTGCTACAACTAAGATATTATTTTCTGTTGAAGATTGTCGATCATGCAAAAAATCTTCAATCTTATTGAGCATTTGCTTTTGTAATTTTGGTTCAACAACTTCATCCAATCCATCTAATAGTAATAGACAATTTCGTTTAGTAAATATTTCTTGAATATCTTGAGGATGAACATCACCTGGACGTTTTGCTAATTTAGCAATTCTTTCAGCAAGATATGACTCTAAAGCATCAATTTCGGGTTTATCAGCTAACCATTGAGCAAAGTCTTTAAGAATGACTTGAAAGGGAATACGTACGGTGTCAGGTTGATATTGATCGTCGTAGTTTTCGTTTAATAATTTAGCGCGATGAATTTGAGCAAGTTGTTGTCCAGATGTTGATTTACCCTGTCCTGGTCCTCCAATAATGACAACTCTAGAATCTAATTCTTTAAGAAGACATTGCATGAGAGATAATGGTTTTTCTTCATCAATAAATAAGTCTTCTTCTCTTATTAGTTCAGTATTTTCTCCATTAGTTTGTCGGATCGTATTTATTCTTTGACGAAATTTTCTGGAACGTAGTTTTTCACGTTTATTTTCTCCTCGTAAACTAACATCTAAATCAACAAAAATATTTTTTAGATAAGTATCTTTTTCTGAATCTCTTTCCCCTGCTTGGTCTAATTTTGCAACTTGTTCATTACGATAACACTGTCTCAAATAGAAGTTTAAAGTTTCTTGTAATTTAGGATTGAGTGAAACAGTTTCTGTTGCAGTATCATCCTGACTAAAAGTGGAATTATCTTTAATTAATTGGATAACTTCTTGAACTGCTGTACGAATTTCATCTAAGGTTTCAAGTCTTTTTAGATTCTTTAAAATTTCTTCTATTTTTTTATCTTGATGTCTTTGTGAGGGTTTGAGAGTTAAAGGTAATACCTCTTGATAAAAAACTTTTCTAAATGCTTCTATTTCTTGTCGTAAATATTCCTGTATATCTAATTTAGCTTCATCAGCAAGTTTTTTAACTTCAGGTCCCAATGTATTCCAATCTTCATATTCCCATTTAACTTCTTTTTCTATTGCTTCTTCTAAACGCACTGGGTTATTTTTTCTAAACTCATCTCGAAACGCTTCTTGAATTTCTGACTGTTCAAATAAATTAAGTAATGGTTCTTCTTTTCCTACACCATATTCCACTAACGTATATTTATAGACCATTGGAAAATTATCAGGAAGACTTTCATGTTCGAGCTTAAACTTTTTCCTCAATTTAATGATGACTTCTTGACGTTCCATCATATTCGTAGCAATAGGACTTGCAAAACTTGCGATCGCTTTAATAAAATTGGAAGGAAGTGTCATAATAAACTTTCGATTGCTAATATTCTTATTTTATACACAAATCTATTTATTCGATGTGTTATGTATCAATTAATTATTTGTATAGCTTATACCAATTTCAAAAACTTAGACTACAGATATAAATGTTGTAGGGTTTGACGGCCGTTGAACCCTACGAGAATGTGTAGTTAGACTAACAGAAATTGGTATGATAAAAATGGCGATCGCTTATATTATTTTCGATATCAGACAACATAGGTTTTAATAGTATTAATCATCAATTTGATTATTATACATCATAAGAAATAAGGGTTTAATAATATTAAACCCTTACAAAATTAACGTAAATAGGCTCCATCTTCTCCTGTTTTTCCTTCTCCGTTTAAGACATAAATGCCGGCTGAATTAGCTTTAACTGAAAAGGAAATCGTATTGTTATCAACATTGATGGTATTACCGGTCACTGCGTCACGATAAGTTCCATTGTGAACCTTATTAATGGTAATTTTTTGTTCTCCACCAATGGTTAAACCAACCGCAACATAACTCCCACTCCCTTTATCTTCTCTGACAAAACTCATACCACTTCCCCACTCATTCACCTGACTCATGGGTGCTTTTTGTAGGGCGGGAATACGACTACGAATGAGGTTTAATCGTTTAATATGTTGATAGAGTGGATGACTTTGGGTAGCCTGAATCTTATGGTCTTCTAAATGATCCCCAAAATAGGCCCTTCCGGTCTGATCTAAGGTATCATCATTGCCAATAATATCTTGAGGCGCACCCTTCATAAATTCGATTTCTTCCCCATAATAAAGACAGGGAATACCTCTTATGGTCCACAACAAATTATAAGTGGCTGCAGCCCATTCTGTGTTCCCTTGGAAGCGAAAACGAAAATCATTATCGGGACCGACATCATGGTTTTGTAAGAAGGTGACTAATTGAGTGGCATCTCCATAAACCCAATCTTTAGCTAAAATAGAGCCAATACCCTGAAAACTACCACGACTAACATTATCTCGAAAGGTAGAAAATAGGGAGAAGTCTAATACTGATAAACCAGAGTCACCCCCAGAACTAGGGTTTTTGGGATCATCTCCTAAACGAGTGTACCACCAAGGCCGTAAGCAAGAAGGTGCATTATCATCCCCAAATAAGTCACCCCAACCCGTTCCTTTGACTAAGTTCTCTCCAAAGACAAATAAACCTGGTTTATGTGCTTTCCAAGCGTTAACATACTCCAGTAAATTATTGCGTTCAACGTGCTTAACGGTGTCAATGCGGATTGAGTCAACTCCCATGTCTAAGTAGCGACAAATGGCGTTAATGAGGTAGTCTTTGACATTATCTCGTCTGGTAGCTAAGTCGATGGTATCACCGGCTAAATGTTTAGTATGGATCGCAATACTTTCCCAGTCTCCTCCAGCCATAAACCCGTCTTGATGATACCATTCGGGATCGAGAGTATTGGCATCAATACCAAAAAAGCGGTTGGGGTTATATCCTTCTCTGGGTACGGTTTCTCCAGTTACAGGATCGACTAAGGGGACACGGCCTTCAGGATCAGAGTGTTGTCTCTCTTTGAACCAGTCTGGTGCTACAGGGTTATCATTGTCTTCTCGAAACTCACTTTGATAGTTCCCTAAGTTGCCATGATAAGGGCCATAGTGAATCTGTCCCTGTTGTAGTCCGTGGGGAACATAGTATTTAATGGGGAGATGATCGATCCAAACTTTACCCCGAATACCATATTGACAGGAATGATTAACGACCACATCTTGAATAATTTTTAAACCCCTTGCATGAGCTTCGTCGATTACATCTTGATAGGTTGCGTCAGGAGACTCTAAACGAGGATCAATACGGTTCCAATCATAGCCGTGATAGCCATGATAATCGAGGCCGCTGCGGTTTTCAATGGGAGGAGTGATCCAAATAGCAGTAAACCCTAAGTCTTTGATATAGTCTAGTTTTTGGATTAATCCTTTGAAGTCCCCTCTCCAGTGAGGATCTTCTGGTTGTCCATGATGATTAAACTTAATGCGATCGCGACAGAAAAAGTTATTACTGGGATCACCGTCATAAAAGCGTGCAGTCAGTAGAAAATAGATGGTTTCTTCTCGAAAGTCTTTCCCTTCTATGGTTTTGCTCACACTATAGTAAAAATCGGCATAGGTTTCATGGCCGTTACCATCAATGACCAAAAATCTTACATTGGTGGTGTTGTTGACCATCATTTTCGGTCCGGTTAACCCATTGATGGCTTTTCCTCTAATGTAAATATTACTGCTAGGGGTGGGTTCTGTTCCATCATTGGTATAGTAAACCACGATCGCTACATCTCTGGGATCGGTGACGGTGAAACTAGGGGCGATCGCTTCTCCATAGTTTCCTGAGTCGATACTACTGGTAATGGTTGGTTTTCTTAAGTCTGCGTTGGGATCGATAGTATAAAGAAACTCAGAAATGGCCCCCATTTCTCCGAGACTATTACAACCTAGACACCTTAAGGTTGTACTGCGATCGATAACAATGGGTTCTTGATAAGGGGTTGACTTAAGGGTGGGTTCTCTGCCGTCAGTGGTATAGTAAATGGTGTCATTTTCATTGCTACTAGACAGAATGACGCGCTGAGAGTCTAGATAAGTGGCACCTTTTGGGATAGCAGAAATGATCGGAATCGTTGGTTTATCTGGGTTTTCGTCGTACCAGGTTCGCTTTAAATACCAGCCTTCTTTATTGCGGTGCAAGTCTTTTGTTTGTCTCTGTCCACCATCATTAAAGAGAAAATTCGCTGCTTCTGCTTCTTTAAACTCATAACGATACCAGTTATTGCCTTCTGCTGTCATGGAAATCCCTGGCCATGAAGGGGTTTGAGATGATGGCCAGGTATCCCAGCAATAAATATTAATGTTTTGTTGCCATGTAATAGGACGTTTAAAGTGGACAATAAGGGGTTGAAAGGGAACTTCTGGATGGCGATCGTACCAAGTATCCTTGATGAACCAACCGATTTGATTGCGCCATAAATCCTCGGTTTTTCGTCTTCTACCATCATTAAAGATAATATTGGCTGCTTCTATTCCTGAGAAGCGATAGCTATACCAGTTATTGCCTTCTGCTGTCATAGGAACCCCTGGCCATTGCACTGTAGAGGAAAAGGGTTGGGTATTCCAGTAATAGATATTGATAGTTTGGTGCCAGAAGTTGGGACGTTTGAAGTAGACGAGGAGATCGGCCATTTTTCGAGGGTTTCCCTGTAGTCAATTTGTGGGTAAGAAAACAACCAATAGGTACATTCATCCTTTGGACTGATCTATATCCTATTGTGTTTTATCTTAACTCATTACCTGATTATATAAGTAACTAATTATATAAGCTTAATTTTAGACAAAGTTTAGACAGATTACTGATGGGTTATCTTAGAATGGGAATAATAGGATTTAGATATGGATGGTTGCTCATCGAATGCTGTCAAAAACCACTACAAGAACATCGGTTGCTAGTTCCCTAAACGCTCTGTTAGTGTCTCCGTCTCAAGTGCTTCATGGAGAGGGGATCTTGTCTCAAGCGGGAAGTGCGATCGCTTCAATAGGGCAGTTTCCTTTAGTAGTGGGAGGTTCTCAAACCCTTGAGTTGATCAGCCCCTATTTAAAGCCAGTGGTTCAGGAACATGACCTAAGGGCAATGTTTAAAAGTTATGCCCCTGACTGTTGCGAAACCTCATTAGAACAGCTTACCCAAGCGACTGAAGAACATCAAGCGGATTTTATTATTGGGGTAGGTGGGGGAAAATCCCTAGATACCGCTAAGTTATTGGCTCATCAACAGCAACTCCCTATTGTCACTATTCCTACCTCTGGGGCGACTTGCGCTGCTTGGACAGCCCTTTCTAATATCTATTCTCCGGAAGGGGCATTTCAATATGATGTTCCCTTGTTGCGTTGTCCAGATTTGTTGATTTTAGACTACGAAATTATTAAAACAGCCCCGAAACGGACCTTAGTGGCGGGAATCGGCGATGCGATCGCCAAATGGTATGAAGCGTCAGTGAGTAGTGGCGGTGCTACGGCAACCTTAACCATTGCGGCGGTCCAACAAGCTAGGGTATTACGAGATATTCTCTTACAAAAATCTGCGGTGGCTTTAGAAAATGTGGGGTCAGAAGATTGGCAAGAAGTGGTGAATGCTTCGGTGTTATTAGCTGGGGTGGTTGGAGGGTTAGGAGGGGCTAACTGTCGCACAGTGGCAGCCCATGCGGTTCACAATGGCTTAACTCATATTCGGGCCAGCCACGGTGCTTTACACGGGGAAAAAGTGGCCTATGGGATTTTAGTACAATTACGTTTAGAAGAGATAATTCAAGGAAATCAATTAGCGTCTACTTCTAGGCAGCAATTATTAAAATTTTATGAAGAAATTGGACTGCCCAAAACCCTAGAAGACTTAGGGTTATCTCAAGTCACTTTAGAAGAGTTACGTCGAGCGGCAGAAGTAACTTGTCATCCCAACTCAGATATTCATCGTTTGCCGTTTAAAGTTTCCCCAGAACAATTATTATGCGCTATGGTATCCACTGCCATTGAAAGAAAACAAGAAGTGCTTTAAGTTAAAAATTGTGTTAATTATGTCAGACTGTATCTTTGATAACGGATAATGGGAGGTGGGTTCTCATTTGCACCATTGTTCTCAAGCTTCATGAGGAAGTTACTTATGCCTAAAGTCATTCAGTCTCCTCCCAAATATACGATTGAGGTTATTAGAGGGGAAGCAGCGCGGTTAGTTCGTGAAAGACGACTTCATCGTCGACAACCTATTTATACCTTGTGTAAATATATTCCAGCCCGTGAATGGCCTAGTGTAGAATGCGAGTTAGAAAGACATGACTTTCTTCTTAGGGATTCAATTATCGATTTATTGAGTAAAGAAGAATGGTGTGATTGATAATTAGGTCAACTACCTCGACCCCCCTCAAGATTGAGGTCGAGGCTGGCTAAAAACCTAGAAATAGGCTTACGGTAGGCAACGCAAGAGTTGGTTAGGGCCTAGAAGTTTGGTGAGGTGACACGGCTAAATATTTCCCTAGTTTAGCCGATGCCACTTGCTCCTGGGGGAAACCCCCAAGATATCAGTGGCTCCTCTGTCTGGTCCGAGGGTGAGCAGAAGTTCCCCTCATCAAATTGCCCGACGGGCCACAATATCCTTTTGACAGAATGTTGGCAAAAGTCCCCAGCTAAAATCTCCACAGCCAAAAATAAAAATGTAAATGCTGAACACAACAATCTGGGAGATGTATTGTGAATAATTATTCCCCAAAACTCTTATGGCTCAACAATTCTGGATTAGGCTGTTTATTAAATTTGCTCTTATTAGCGATTTTACTGGTGTCAGTTGGCTTAGGATGGATCGTCAACGGCTTTTTGATTCTATTAGGTCTCATTGTCATTACACCAGTTATTGGACTTTGGATATTACGATGGTGGGTTAAACGAAACTTAGTGGAAGATGAGTGTCCAGTCTGTGGCTATGAATTTACGGGCGTTAACAACGTAGAATGTCGCTGTCCCAGTTGTGGTGAAACCCTAGAAGTCAAAGAGGGTCAATTTAAACGGATTACCCCCCCAGGGATCGTTGATGTTGAAGTTGTAGATGTTTCTGTCCAACAATTGGATAATCCAGATTAATGAGTCAATAGGTTAACATAAACTATGTATGTTGAACCTCTAGTTAGGTAGTCTTGGGAGTTAATAAATGAATACCTGTGTCTTAATGGGGAAGGTGATTAGTACCCCTGAATTACGTTATACATCGGATACACAAACAGAAGTCGCCCAGATGTTAGTGGAATTTGAGGGAAGACGAAGTGAAGACCCCCCTTCTACTTTGAAGGTGGTGGGGTGGGGGAATTTGGCCACACAGATGAAAGAAACTTGTGCAGAAGGCGATCGCTTAATTCTTGAAGGTCGTTTATCCATGAACACTTTTGAACGCCAAGAAGGATTTAAGGAAAAACGGGCAGAATTAGTGATTTCCCACCTTTATCCCCTAAATAGTATGGAAAGGGAGCCTAATAATCATAATGTCGTTCCTTTTGAAACTGCTAAAGCCAATCAAACCATGGATAATCCTTATCAAGACGAGAAGGGTGATCTTAATGACACAGAAGCAATAGGGATCTCATCAACCAATGATCCTGATGATCCCATTCCTTTTTAAGGATAAAGGGGGAGAAATTGAAACAAGCTTGATAAATAGTTGATTCTCCCCAAAGGTTCGGTATTTTTAGCTTTAGAATCGTTTTAACGTTGCCATAATCAAGAAAGCTGCATTTTTTTATCCAATCACTTCATTCCTTTGTTTGTGTGTCTTGGCACCCTCCATCCTGATAAAATCAGAATAGTTAAGATTGATAGATTTGCCCAATAAATCACCGTACATTATGGATATTAAAGAAGGCTTTGTTAGTACCGTTGGCAATACCCCCCTCATTCGATTAAAAAGCTTTAGTGAACAAACCGGCTGTCATATATTAGGGAAAGCAGAATTTCTTAATCCTGGAGGTTCCGTCAAAGATCGTGCGGCCTTGTACATTATTAAAGATGCAGAAGAAAAAGGACTGCTTAAACCTGGGGGAACAGTGGTGGAAGGAACTGCCGGCAATACAGGAATCGGATTGGCTCATATTTGTAATGCCAAGGGTTATAAATGTTTGATTATTATCCCCGAAACCCAGTCCCAAGAAAAAATTGATCTCTTGAGAACATTAGGGGCTGAAGTTCGCACTGTTCCCGCAGTTCCCTACAAAGATCCCAATAATTATGTCAAAGTGTCAGGAAGACTGTCCGAAGAATTAGATAACGCTATTTGGGCGAACCAATTTGATAATTTAGCCAACCGACAAGCGCATTACGAAACCACAGGTCCAGAAATTTGGCAGCAAACAGAGGGAAAAGTAGATGCTTGGGTGTCAGCCACAGGAACCGGCGGAACTTATGCTGGTGGGGCGTTATTTTTTAAGGAGAAAAATCCCGATATCAAATGTATTGTTGCTGATCCTATGGGCAGTGGGTTATATAGTTATGTAAAAACCGGGGAAATTAAACCAGAAGGCAGTTCCATCACCGAAGGCATTGGTAATAGTCGCATCACAGCTAATATGCAGGGGGTTCCCATTGATGATGCCATTCAAATTGATGACCATGAAGCCTTAAAGGTTGTCTATCAGTTATTATACCAAGACGGTTTATTTATGGGGGGTTCGGTCGGTATTAATGTAGGTGCGGCAGTTGCTTTAGCGAAGGAAATGGGGCCAGGTCATACCATTGTTACCGTCTTATGTGATGGGGGATCTCGTTATCAGTCTCGTATTTATAACAAGGAATGGTTAGCTTCTAAAGGGTTATCTCTTCACCAATGAAGTGTTAAGCGATCGCACCATCTTAACAAAAATGTTGTGAATAAGTCCCTACCCAGAAATACTATCAGAAATATCCATATTGTCTTGAGTGCGTCTTTTCTTGGTGCGTGTTCCCTAAGTGCTGTGCGTTGCACTGGGGTCGCACCGCTACATTCGGATTGCAAATCCGAATTACACACTCGCTTTAGCTGGGGATGAATTTTGAACAGATGTTCCCTTGATGCTAATTAGAATATAACCTAGGAATTTCAGGAGGTTTAAAACGATTATAAGTATCAACTAAAGCATTAACAGCAAATCGATCTAACCAGTAAATGGGATAATTGGTATCACTAATATATTGCCAATAACCCGGTTTTAGATAAGGCTGATAGTTATTATCCTTAGCAATATAAAATTGAAAAAAAGCAGTAGCTTTGGCGTTATTATAAGTCGTAAATAAATTATCATCTACATCTTGAAAATTTACTAAAAGATTAATTAAACTATTAATTTGAGTATTGGTATCAGGAGCGTTCAAAAAATGCGCCTGGCCTTCCATAATAAATAAATATTTATCTTGACTTGTAACCCAAGCAAAAGTTCTAATTTGTTCTATAATTGGTGGAGTTGCAGGGTCACTCGTTCCAGCAGCAATAATGATGGGAATATCAATTTTACTTAATCCTTGAGGACCAAAAACAACACTATTAACTGGATTGATAATGGCGATCGCCCCAACTCTTGGATCTCGAAAATTATAATCTTTCTTCGGTAAATCTAAAGTTTCACATTGTAATAACATTGACAGATTCGCTTCCCAAACTTGGCGATCACAATAGGTCTTAATATTATTAAAATCCCAAGTTGCACCGGCTACAGATAAGGCAGTATAACCGCCAAAAGAATGACCAATCACACCAACTTTATTTAACTCCAATCTATTATTAAATTCTCTTTGATTTCTTGTTTCTAACTCATCTAAAATAGAACTAATATCTAACGGTCGATTGATAAAGTCTTCTAAGTCATATAATTTACGGGAATAACCGTTAAGTAAACTTTCTAACTGTTGTCTATCACTGCCAATATGTTGAGGAATAGCGACTAAAAATCCATAAGATGCAAGTTGTTTTCCTAATAACTTAAAATCATCAGGATGAGAACCTAAACCGTGAGAAACAATGATAACAGGGGTTTTTCCTGTTTTCCAACGTTGGGGTTGATAGATATGTAAATCAAAACTTCTCTCACGGTTTTTATCTGTCAATTTGATAATCTCAACTGCTTTAATTCCTTGTTCTCCCTCTTTTCTTATATCTGGTACTTTTGTGTAATCTAGATTTGATTCAGCTATTTTTTTCTTGGAGATATCTGAAGCATTTTTTGTTAAAGAATTAGTTGCCAAAAATAAACGTTTTTGATAGTCTAAGGTTTGTTGAATTAAGTCCACATTAAGTTGAATATCTGTTGCCAAATGCTGCAAAATATTGATTAAAGTAAATCCCTTTTCTGAATCTAAAGCCGCTTGAACTAAAGCTCCTCTTAAGAGATATTTGCCATTACGTCCACCAGGAAGGGAAACTAAAATACCGAGTCTTTCTAGTAGTATTTCTCCAGTAGGAGTCTTCAGAAATCTCGATAACTGAACGCCATCAATAGGATATTTCGTTACTAAAATTTTTCGTAACGTTTCTTTCTGTTCATTGTCTAAACCTAAAGTTTTAAAATAGAAGTCTAACTCTTGATTAATAATTAGCTCATCGGCAAATTTTTCTAAAGAATCCACCTCAAGGGTTAATTTCAAAGACTGCCAAATGATATTAATTTTTTCGGCAGCTACACCCGGTAATGAAAGACAAAAAAATGAAATCCCAACCAAGATAAAAGTTTTCCAATTTTTGGCTAGATATAACATAATAGATTAGTTTTTCAATCAATATTACTAATGTTGATAGTCTATTCGGAAGGCAAAGAAGAGCGAAAAATCCACCAAGCGGCTAAACAAAGGGTACAATTACCAATAACAGTTAAAGACGCTTGTAAGGTGACTAACCAATCTAATGAGGGTGGGTTATCAAAAAAGTGCCATGTACAAGCACACATGGCACTGACTAAAGCAGGTAACATTCCCCAAGAAAGCGATCGCCAATATAGTTTATGACTGACTTGGGCAAACGTCCAGACAAATAAAATAGCAACTGTCCACTCAATAACACTAGAAACATGAACAACCCAAGTGGGAATTGAAAGTGCATTCATCAGTTATATTCCGAAAATAAATTAACCATTACTCTTTTAAAGTACATTAATGAGATTTAAGAGACATAATTAATAGGATAAAACAACTTTTTTTCAATTCTAATTTAAAAAGCTTGTATCCATTCTTTTATTTCATAATCTGTCCAAATTCCCTGTTTCCAATAAGGATCATTTTCAACTAATTCCTTGACTTTTTCAGCATTGTCTGAGTCATAAATTCCGAACACTTTTGTATTATCTTTAGTCGGTCCTATGGTAATTAAAATTCCTGCTTCTTTTTGCTGTTGTAACCCCTTCAAATGGTCTTGACGGTAGGGGGTTCTTTTTTCTAAAGCATTTTCGCAATAGCTACCCAATAAAATGTATTTCGCCATAATTTTCAACGATTAGAAATCAAATAAGACAACTAAAAATTAAATTGCTCAACTCTTTCCTTGGACTATACCATATTATAATAACCTTACAAAATCTTAAGTTGAGGTTTCGCTATAATAGAGTGAATGTAAAGAAGTCCTGGTGGATAAAATGCGGTTGATTTTAGGATTTTTAATGTTGATAGCAACCATTATTCTTCTGGTGCAAAATCAGCAGATGATCGCTCTTGGCTTTTTGGGGACAGAGATAGAAACCGCTTTATTTTCCTTAAAACTTCCCCTAGGACTGTGGGTGATCCTCTTTACCTTAGCAGGGATCTTAACCAGTCTCTTGATACAAGTTTTGACTCGTCTCCCTCGTCAAGTTTCCCCCACACAAACAGCGAAACCTCGTCCTCGTCCTCAAGATCCTCCTGAAACACCCTATCAACGGCCTGAAACCAAAAAATCAGACTGGGAAAGTACCCCACCTCCAGAATGGGAAAATGTCCCCCCAGAGGATGATTATGATGATGAATGGGATATTGAACAACCTCCTATAGAAAAAACGGTCCCTCGTCGGCCTTCTAGGGTTGAGGAAACTCGATCAGAGTTTGAAGTACAGCAACCTCCGAAAACAGCATCTCAAGAAGGGACTGTTTATTCTTATACCTATGGAGAATTAAGCGATCGCATCTCTGCGACTCCTCCTCCAGATCCCCCTAAGGTTGAGAAAAAACCTTCATCTGCTAATGCGAACAATGCAAACAAAAAGGTTTATGATGCAGATTATCGTGTCATTACACCCCCCTATCGAACACCCCAAAGGTCTGATGATGAAGAGGAGGAAAGTTGGATTTGAACAAAATCGTTTCGCGCAGTCCCCATATTCAATCTTTGATTTAGATGGGGTTAGGGAAACCAATAAATAAAGGCGAAGCATCCTTATATATGTTAATATATTTCCAAGTCAACAAGATTTTTA
>JBFRWG010000135.1:0-7670 GCA_051439445.1 Crocosphaera sp. | reverse complement strand
AGACATTCTACACCAAAAACATTTTATTAAACGAAGGTCTCAGAGCTTGGATGGCTCCTCAAGACCAACCCCACCAAAACTTTGTATTCCCTGAAGAAGTATTACCTCGCGGTAACGCTCTCTAAGGTTTATTTAAGTTATAATCTTTTAACATTAAGCCCCCTTTGTGGGGCTTCTTTTTAATTTAGTTAACTTACACACAGTTTAAAAAAGTATGTTTTTCAAGCTTGATGATTTAGGGGAAAAAACTATTAATAAAATTGCCGAAGTTGCTTTATCTACTAAATTAGATAAAAGAGACAAATTAAGCGTAAAAGTTAAGACTGATCCCAATTTATTGGCCAAAGGGACTTTAGAATCATTGGTGATTGATTGTCAAGGGTTAATGGTGGAAAATGCTTTGAGAATGGAGAGTATTAATATTACTCTTAATACCATTGCAGTGAGTCCTTTTAAAGCATTAACCGGTAATATTCAATTAACCCAACCCAGTCGAGGAAAAGCTTGTGTTTGGTTAACTGAAAAGGATATTACTAGGGTATTAGAGCAAGTAATTTTTAAAAAGAAACCGAGTCAGATAACGATTGATAATAAAGTTGTTCTTGTTAGTTTAAACAAGGTTTATTGTCACTTATTAGAAACGGGTAAAATTCAAATTGAAGGAACAGTTAAACTAGAAAACAAACAAGAGATAAAAAAAGTATCTGTAGAAATTACGCCGAGAATATGTCAATCAGGAAACGGCGTAATTATCCATGAGATTAAGTCTTTAAAAGAACCTGATTTATCATCAGTTTTACTCGATCCGATTTTGGAAGAAGCGAAAAGTATTTTAAATTTAAAAAATTTCAAAGTAGATGGGTTTTCTCTCAAAGTTAACAAGTTTCATATTAAACAAGGGGCTTTACAATTGCAAGCTGAAGCTGGAATGACCCATTTCCCTCAATGATGAAGAAATATTACAAGTTCAGTAATTTCCGAAATACCTAAGTTAAGCTTGAAGCAAGTTTCCTTAACCTAAAATTAATTTTTTTAACCTTTTATTAACCTCAAGTTAGGGATGTTTTCTCATGGCTATTACAATTGACTATAAAAAACGGGGACTTGCTGGCTTAACCATTGGTACATTAATAGCAGTTACACTATCATCTTGTACCTCTATTGATAACATAGAAACGAGTAAAATGGAAATAGATGGTTCTAGTACCGTTTATCCCATTTCTCGTAACGTTGTTGAGGAATTTAAAGCCACTCAGGGAATACAAGAGGGTGCATTAGTAGCCAATGTTAAATTATCAGGAACAGGTGCAGGGTTTGAGCGGTTTTGTCGAGGAGAAATAGATATTAATAATGCTTCTCGTCCCATTCAGAAGCAGGAGATGGAAGCTTGTGATCAATCAGGGGTAAGATATGTAGAATTAATAATAGGATTAGATGCCATTACTATTGTTGTTAACCCAGAAAATAATTTTGCTAAAGATATTACTTTAGAAGAGTTAAAAAAGGTCTGGGAACCGCAAGCAGAAGGGAAAATTACCCATTGGAATCAAATTCGTGAATCTTGGCCCAATCAACCCATTAATTTATATGCTCCAGGGAAAGATTCAGGGACTTTTGACTACTTCACCGAAGCTGTGATCAAGCAAAAGGGAGCAGTGAGAAGTGATTATACTGCTGATAAAGATCCTAATACTTTAGTACAAAAAATTGCGGAAGATCCCAATGCTTTAGGTTATTTTGGTTATGGGTATTATAAAATTAATAATAGTCAGGTAACGGCCTTAGCAATTAAAAACGGTGATCAATCGGTTTTGCCGTCTCGTTATAACATTAAATGGGATCAATATCGTCCTCTTTCTCGACCCTTATTTATTTACGTTAATATGAAGGCAAGTCAGGATAAACCTTGGTTACGAGAGTTCGTTCACTTTTATCTAGAAAATGCACCAGAATTTGTTAGTTATAGTGGTTATATTCCTTTGCCAAAAGAGGGTTATAGACTATCAAAACAACACTTTGAAACAGGAAAAGCGGGAACGGTTTTTGCAGGAACTTCTCAAGTGACTTTAACGATGGATGAACTATTGAAAAAAGAGGCAGCTTTTTAATTGAGTTCTTTTTCTAAAGGGGAAGATGGTTAGAAAATTAGATTTTGTCTTACAATTCATATAATTGAATTGACATCTCTCATTCTTGTGGTTGATTTGAACTACTGGGAGGGAGTAATAATTCGTAGTCATTATGAGTTGAATTGACTTCATTGACCAAAAAAGGAGGGGTTCAAGCCCCGCCGTTTACGGCGCACTGTCTCGATTAATATACTGTTTAAGGACTTCGATAGGTGCGCCCCCCACAGAACTAGCAAAATAAGATGGACTCCACAAATGAGTACCATTAAAGTTAAATTCTTTGCGATACATACGACTTGAAACGCCTTTTAAATGGTTAACTAATTTAGAAATTGAATACTTAGGGGGGTAGGTGATAAGTAAGTGAACATAGTCTGGCTCACCATCAAATTCTAGCACTTTGAATCCCATTTTTTTAGCAGTATCTTTCATAGTAGCTTGAAGGAAATCAAGTCCTTCTTTATCAAAGACTTTCTTGCGGTACTTTGTTACAAAGACCAAGTGGACATTAAGTTCAGTAATGATGTGCCTACAGCGTAATAAGTTGCTTGCCATTATGTAGACCAAATGCTATAATGTTATCTATGAAAGCACGATTTAACTATCGCGTCTATCCAAACAATCAACAGAAAACAGCTTTAGCACAACTTTTTGGCTGTTGTAGAGTTGTGTGGAATGATGCCCTTGCTTTCTGCCAAGACTCTTATCAAAAAGGAGGAAAGTATTGTGGTGAATCTGAACTGCAAAAACGGTTTATTACTCAAGCCAAGAAAACAGAAGAAAGAGAATGGCTAAAAAACGTTTCTAATATCCCTTTACAGCAATCTATTAGAGACTTGAATGTAGCTTATAAGAACTTTTTCGATTCATGTAAAGGGAAAAGAAAAGGGAAAAAGTTGCGCCCTCCTAAATTTAAAAAACGCAAATCAAGTCAATCGGCTAGGTTTAGGATTGGAGGTTTCAAAGTCAATCAACAGACTATTTCGTTAGCTAAGATTGGCAAGATTAAAATTAAATGGAGTCGTCCTTTACCTTCTCAACCATCTTCAGTTACTATTACCAAGGATTCTGCTGATAGATACTTGGTTAGTTTTGTCGTTGAAATTCAACCTCAACTATTGTCAAAAACTGAGATAAATTGTGGAATTGATTTAGGAATTATCGATTTTGCTACATTTGATAATGTGGAAAAAGTTAAATCCCCTAAACCTTTAAAAAAGAGGCTAAAACAATTAAGAAAACTTCAAAGAAACTTATCGATAAAGGAGAAAGGGAGTAAACGGCGTGAAGTTGCTAGAAAAAAGGTAGCTAAACTACACGCTAAGATTAAAGACAGTAGAACTGATTTTCTTCATAAATTATCAACTAAAGTAATTAAGGAAAACCAACTCATTGCTTTAGAAGATTTGAACGTTAGTGGATTGGTTAAAAACCGTAAACTTTCCCGTGCCATTTCTGATTTAGGGTGGCGTAGTTTTCGGACTATGTTAATAGCTAAAGGTGAACTGTATGGGAGAGATGTTAGAGTAATTAGTCGATGGGAACCGACTAGCCAAAAATGCTCTTGTTGTGGAGAAAAAGGAGGGAAAAAGGAACTTTCTGTGAGAGAGTGGACTTGCCTTTTTTGTAATACTATCCACGACAGAGATATAAACGCATCGAAGAACATTTTAAAAGCCGTCGCGGAAGGGCATTCTGAGACGTTAAACGGACGCTGAGGAAGACGTGAGACTACTTTAAAAGTAGCAGTATCCTGTGAAACGTCAACCACCCTTAAATATAAACAGTTAAGTTTGTTCTAAGGGAATCCCCGTACCTTTAGGTCGGGGAGGATGTCAATGGCGATTCTTTATAATTGAAATTATGGATGCCTTTAGCCCCACTCCCCCCACTTGGACAGAAAAAGCCATACATGGGTTACAATTTCGTTGCCCTAGGTGTTACGCTACGGCCAATAAAGCCCAAAAAGCCTGGATCAATCGGCGCGCACCTGTGATTACAGAAGACAATGGGCGCAGATGGCAAGAATTTTATCTCTGCGAATGTGAACAGGCCTGGTGGGCATGGAGTAGCGATCGCCCCCCGTCTAATCTTAATTCCCAACCCTAGGTTATAGCTATGTAGGCAGGGGAGGCAGGGGAGTCAGGAGAGGACAAATCTTGAAAGAAATGGGAAATATCAGCCCATACCATCACCCTTCCCTTTAAATGGTAATGATGGCGACTCTCATCAATAAGCTAAGAATTATATGGCAAATCTCAATCCAACCGCAAGTTATAGCCTCGCACTCACCATAGAATTACCCAATATTGCAGGAACCCTCGCCAATGTGACTCAAGCGATCGCAGGAGCAAGAGGTAGTTTAGGACAAATCTCCCTCATAGAACATAACCTAAGAATTACGCAACGAGAAATCACTGTTGAAGCGTCTAGCGAAGAACACGCCGAAGAAATTGTGGCCGCAGTCAGAGAAATCCCCAATGTTAAAATACTGAAAGTCTCCGATCGCACCTTTGAACTCCATCGTAAGGGAAAAATTACCGTACAAAGTCGTCTGCCTCTCCACTCTCAAGGGGACTTAGCCATGGCTTACACCCCCGGAGTTGGCCGTATCTGTAAAGCGATCGCTCGTGAACCAGCCGAAGTTTATAATCTGACCATTAAACACAATACTGTTGCGGTGGTGACGGATGGTAGCGCAGTCTTAGGACTGGGAAACCTCGGACCAGAGGCCGCCCTTCCTGTGATGGAAGGAAAAGCCATGTTATTCAAAGAGTTTGCCGGTGTAGATGCTTTTCCCATCTGTTTAGCCACTCAAGACACAGAAGAAATTATTGAAACCGTGAAACGCATCGCTCCAGTATTTGGCGGAGTTAACCTCGAAGATATTGCCGCTCCTCGTTGCTTTGAAGTGGAAAAGCGGTTACGTCAAGAACTGGATATTCCTGTGTTTCATGATGATCAACATGGGACGGCGATCGTAACCCTAGCAGCTTTATTTAATGCCCTGAAATTGGTACAGAAGCCCCTAGAAGGGGTGCGAATTGTTATTAATGGGGCAGGGGCTGCTGGGATTGCCATCGCCTCTCTACTGCGAAATGCAGGGGCAACTACCATCTGGTTATGTGACTCGAAGGGTCTTGTTTCTACCGCTCGAACCGATCTGAACCCTGAAAAACAAGCCTATGCTGTGAGTGCCAGTGGGACTCTAGCCGATGCGATGCAAGGGGCCGATGTCTTTTTAGGGGTGAGTGCGCCTGGAGTAGTAACGCCGGAAATGGTGCGCTCAATGAACCGAGATCCCATTGTCTTTGCCATGGCTAATCCCATTCCTGAAATTCAGCCTGAGTTAGTTATGAATGACGTGGCCGTGATGGCAACGGGGCGCAGTGATTATCCTAACCAAATTAACAATGTTTTGGCCTTTCCTGGGGTATTTCGGGGGGCTTTAGATTGTCATGCCAAAAATATTACGGAACATATGTATTTAGAAGCGGCTAAAGCCATCGCTTCTCTGGTCAATCCCACTCAGTTAGATCCTGAGCATATTATTCCTTCGGTGTTTGATGAAAGGGTGGCTTTGGCAGTTGCCAGTGCAGTACAATTAGCGGCCCGTCAAGATGGTGTCGCCTTGGAATAGTTCTCCCTAGGGGCTTAATCGTATTAAGCCCATGCAAAAGTTATAAGCAAACCCTAATTACCCATCGTTAATGGTTAGATTCCTCAACTCTAAATTACCTTCTAACTTCTGACTTCGTTAAGGATGATCCTGTACTGCTTCAATCAGCGATCGCACTTCTGGAGTTCCTGGAGATGGTTCAAAGGAGAGAGGAAACTTGCCATGGGTTAACATTCGTAACCCTAAGGGTGCAATGGAGAGTAAACCTTGTAAGTCTCTAAAATAATTACCCACCACAAAAATCCCAAACTTGCGTTCATCGATCCAGCCTCCTTGCTTAACCAGATCAATTAACACTTTACGGTGACGAATCGAGCGACTACTTTGAGCATCTTTGCGAGCTAAAATCTCTTGTTTAAGATAACCAATTTGATCCATGGGGGCCACTTCCATAGGACAAACCACATTACAGTAATAACAGCGTGTACAGCCCCAAACCCCTTGAGTTCCTTGATTATAGTCCTCTAGACGCGCTTCTATGGTAGTGTCACGGGAATCAGCCACCATCCGTTGAGCTTTCGCTAAAGCATGGGGACCGACAAACTCAGAATTAACCGTTAAGGCATTACATTCAGAATAACAGGCTCCGCACATAATACAATTGCCCGTCTGATCCAACTGCGATCGCTCTTCTGGAGTTTGTAAAAATTCCCGTTCTGGAATCTTTCGCCCTGGGGTACTAACGTAGGGATCAACCCTGTGTAACTTATCCCAAAACCCCGACATATCTACGACTAAATCTTTAATCACCGGCATATTACCCAGAGGGGCAATAGTAAGGGTGGGTAAGTCTCCCTTTTCAGGAGAAGGTAACATTGCTAACTCTTGCCCCACATTTTGTTTACAGGCCAAAGCCGAACGACCATTAATCTTCATACCACAACTCCCACAAATGGTGTTGCGACAATTTTTGCGGAAAGCCAGACTCCCATCTTGTTCCCATTTAATGCGATTTAAACATTCTAAAATTGTATTACCCGTTTGAACCTCTAAGGTGTAAGTTTTTAGCTGAGGACTTTGATGGGGCTTTTGTCGCCAAACTTTAAACAATACTTTCATGGAACAAGGATGGTTATTGGATATAAGTATTCGCTTTTTCTATCCTATCTCGTTGTTGTTGATTGTCGTCCATCTTTATAGGTCCGAACCCTACATATAGAGTTTGTGGTTTTGACATCCTCACCGCCCTATAAGTGCGGTGATTCCTAAACCTCACGATTTAGGTTTCTGCTTCAATGCAGTTGCCTTCCGAGATTTACTCTCTTCCGGTCTTACACTCGCTCCACAGACTGAGGCCGCAAGCCCTGCGGCCAAAATATTTTGAGATGCGTTCAGATCACGGTCATGTTTAGTCCCACATTCAGGACATTCCCATTCACGAACATTTAACGGCAACTTATCTACAATGTGACCACAATTTCCACAGCGTTTACTACTGGGAAAATAGCGATCAATTCTAATTAATTTTTTACCATACCATTGACATTTATACTCTAGCTGGCGATTAAATTCTCCCCAACTAGCGTCACTAATTGCTCTAGCTAATTTATGGTTTTTGACCATATTCCTAATGGCTAAATCTTCAATAGCAATCAAGTCATTTTCTCGAACAAGTTTAGTAGTTAACTTATGCAGAAAATCAGTACGAGTATCTTTAATTTGAGCGTGAACTTTAGCTACTTCAAGACAAGCTTTATATTGGTTGTTTGAGCCTTTGGTTTTCCGACTCAATGCTTTCTGCTTTCTTTTCAGTTTTTTGTACAAGCGGTTAAATTGTTTTGGATTAGTTACTTTTTCTCCATTGCTAGTGGTAATTAAGCTAGTAATCCCCACATCAATTCCTACTTTTTTATCGGTTTTTG
>JBFRWG010000134.1:0-15948 GCA_051439445.1 Crocosphaera sp. | reverse complement strand
AGATATCACCTTTATATTCTAAAAGTATTAGAAATTGACCCCAAGCTACATCGCTGATTTGCTTAGATAGCTTACGATTTTTGACCATCCCTTTGATATTTAAGTCCTCACAACTAATCACTTGGTTGTAGAATACCGTAGAGACATAATAAGATTATGCCCCTACCAACGCAAAAAATTAGAACAAATCCAAGTCAGTAACGGCCCCTAAACTACTAGAAGAAACTAGCTTTGCATACTTGCCTAATACTCCTCTTTGATAACGAGGTTGAGGGGCCTTCCAGTTAGCCCGACGTTGACTTAATTCTTCTTCTGAAACATTGACTTGAAGCAGCTTTTCCTTAGCATCAATAGTAATACTATCTCCTTCTTTAACTAAGCCGATAGTGCCTCCGACATAAGCTTCTGGGGCCACATGACCTACTACTAACCCATAAGTACCCCCAGAGAAGCGGCCATCGGTAATTAAGCCCACAGAATCCCCTAAACCGGCCCCAATAATAGCCGAGGTGGGTGCTAACATTTCCCGCATTCCTGGGCCGCCTTTGGGTCCTTCGTAGCGTACAATGATGACATCTCCTGCTTTAATTTTACCGGCTAAAATAGCATCTAAACATTCCTCTTCCGACTCAAAAACTCTGGCCGGTCCTGTAATTTTAGGATTCTTCACCCCACTAATTTTAGCTACTGCACCTTCTGAGGCTAAATTACCTTTTAAAATAGCTAAATGTCCTTCTTTATAAACAGGGTTATCCCAAGAACGAATGACATCTTGATTAGCAGGAGGTTGATCCGGTACATCGACTAAAACTTCTGCGATAGTTTGACCGGAAATAGTTAACGCATCCCCATGTAATAAACCATGATTTAATAACATTTTCATCACTTGAGGAATGCCACCGGCTTGATGTAAATTAACAGTAACATAGCGTCCGGAGGGTTTTAAATCACATAAGACAGGAACCCGTTGACGGATGGTTTCAAAGTCGTCTAACGTTAAGTCAACGCCGATAGTATTGGCGATCGCTAACAGGTGTAAGACTGCATTGGTGGAACCTCCCACGGCCATGATGACAGAAATAGCATTTTCAAAGGCTTTACGGGTTAAAATCTGACTGGGTAAAATCTGGTTGCGGATAGCATTAACTAAGACAAAGGCTGACTTTTGGGTACTGTCTGCTTTTTCTGCATCTTCTGCGGCCATGGTAGACGAATAAGGCAAACTCATTCCCATCACTTCAAAGGCCGAAGACATGGTATTTGCGGTGAACATCCCTCCACAGGAACCGGCCCCCGGACAAGCGTTGCGCTCAATGGCTAATAATGTGTTATCGTCTATCTTCCCTGCACTATGTTGGCCCACCGCTTCAAAGGCACTAACGACTGTTAAATCTTCTCCGTTGTAATGGCCAGGTTTAATCGTTCCTCCATAGACAAAAATTGCAGGTATATTCATCCTTGCCATAGCTATCATGGCCCCTGGCATATTTTTGTCGCATCCACCAATAGCGATGACTCCATCCATACTCTGAGCATTACAAGCGGTTTCAATGGAGTCAGCAATAACATCCCGCGACACTAGGGAGTATTTCATGCCTTCTGTACCCATAGAAATGCCATCGCTGACAGTAATGGTACCGAACATCTGGGGCATAGCTCCCGCACTTTTGACCCCTGCTTCAGCCCGTTTAGCGAGGTCATTAATCCCCATATTACAAGGGGTAATGGTACTGAAGCCATTAGCCACCCCAACAATGGGCTTCGTAAAGTCATCATCTCCGAAGCCTACAGCGCGTAACATGGCGCGGTTGGGGGTTCGTTGACTCCCTTGGGTAATGAGGCGACTTCTTGCATTGTCGGACATTATAGTGTTCTCCTTGTGGCTATGGCAATACTTCCATTGTCGTTGCTTGTTAGCTGTAAGAAGATGAAAAGATAACAAAAGTTTTACCATTGATTGACGAGACCAAACCATTAAGGGCTTAATAATATTAAGCCCCTACAGAGTTGCCTGTTTTCTTGATCAAGAATTCTAGTTAAATTAATTACTAATATCAAGCATTTTCCTATTGTTATTTATTTTTTAATAATCACTTTTTAACTTTATTTTCTTAACCTTTTTTCAGTTTCAAGACTGTGACGATCAATTTCTTCTTGATGCTCATAATAGTATGACATTGCACCATAAACAGCAGCTAATGATACATCATATTTAATAGCAATTTCTTCTAAAGATTGTCCCATCTCTAAATACATCTGGGCAATAGCAGCAACGGTCATTCGTGTCCCAATAATGTGAGGTTTTCCAAAACAATAATCGGGATCTATTGCTATGTATTCTGTGCTTACTTTTTGACTAGGCATTGATTTGACTTAGATTGGTCATACAATCATAACTCAGGTTTAAAAATATTGCTATAATGGCGGTGACTAAGGATTATGGATTAAGTTACATGAGTATTCGTCCTGTAAAAAATATCATTAACATTATTGTTGTCCCTATACTTTTCATAAGTGGATTGTTTGTAGTACAACAGATTATATCTATGAAAACGAGAGAGTATGATTCAGTTATTGCTGACTCCACCAAAGCGATTAAAATTGCTCCTAATGATGCTAAATCTTACTATAATCGAGGGACTGCTTACTATGCTAAACAAGAATATGATTTAGCTATTTCTGACTTTAATCAAGCTATTAAAATTAATCCTAAATTAACTGAAGCTTACCACAATAGAGGCCTTACTTACTATGCTAAACAAGAATATGATTTAGCTATTTCTGACTCTAACAAAGTGATTGAACTTGATCGTAATAATCCTGGAGTTTATTTTCTTCGAGGTCTTATTTACTTTGATAAACAAGAATATGATTTAGCTATTTCTGAGTATAATAAAGTGATTAAAATCAATAATAATGATGCTTATGCTTACAATAATCGAGGGAATGCTTACCATGCTAAAGAAGAATATGATTTAGCTATTTCTGACTTTAATAAAGCTATTAAAATTAATTCCAATGATGCTTATGCTTACAATAATCGAGGGAGTGCTTACCATGCTAAAGAAGAATATGATTTAGCTATTTCTGACTTTAATAAAGCTATTAAAATTAATCCTAATTATACTGAATCTTACTATAACTTAGGTGTTATTTACTCTGACAAAGGTGACAAAAACCAGGCAACTAATAACTTCAAGAAGTTTCTCAAATTAAACAATGATCAACAGTTAAGAAAATCGGTGAAAGACAAATTAAAAGAATTAGAAAAGTAGGAATAGAGCAAATGAAACTATAATTAATCAAAAATCAATAATTGTCGCTCAATAGATCATTAAAAATTTAAGCCATTGCACTGTTTGCTCGTCAGTATATACATAAAGAGCATAAAATATGATAAGCTGTTTAAAAGTAGTTAATCTGATGTTTAACTCATTGTTCCTAACCCTTAGTCTTAGATAATTTCGTACTCTATTCTTTGTTATTGAGGAAATAGTCAATTGCAGTTTCATCCTAGATTATGTCGGAATGAAAGGGAAGTAGAGAGTAAGCTAATTGTTCAATATTTACTGCCAAAGTTGGGTTATTCTCCTGAGCATTGGTATCAAGAAGTTAAATATGGCAATATTCGCTTAGATTTTTTAACGATTGCTTCTAAAAAGAGCAAAAATCTTTCTTCTTGTGTAATCATTGAAGCGAAAAATCCCCAAGAAAATTTAGATCATCATGTGCGTCGCTTGGGACATTATTTGATGAAAACTAAAAGTTTTTATGGGGTGTTAACCAATGGCCAAGAATTCCGTATTTATCAACGACACAAAGATAAGTTAAAGTTTGTCTTTTGTTGTCAAGGAGAAAATATTGCTAACAATATTAACAAGATTAATGATTTAATTGGTAAAGATAGTTTGACCACTAAATTATCTACCTCTCAACCCTCTTCTATCCCTAAAGTTTCTCAACCATCTATTACGGAGTCAATTAAAACATCTATGAAAGTTATTGCTATTTACCATCATAAAGGTGGTGTAGGAAAAACAACGGTTGCTACTAATTTAGCTGCTGCTTTTAGTAACAAAGGAAAACGAGTTTTACTCATCGATATTGATGCTCAAGCAAACACAACATTTGCAACTGGTTTAATTAAATTTCAGTTTGATGATGATGATGATTTGAAAGATAACAACGTATTTCACTTAATACATAATAAACAAATACAAGTTACTGATGTTGTTAGAACATCTCAAGGTTTTAATCAACCAGAAATTGATGTTATTCCCTCTCATATTACGTTAATTGAACGTCAAAGCGATTTATTAAAGAAAGCTGCTAGTGCTTTCAGATTAGCTAACAAATTAAACTTAGTTGAAAACAACTATGATTTTGTGCTTATTGATACACCTCCATCTCTAGATTTATATGCACAAGCTGCATTAATTGCCGCAGATACTTTAATTATTCCTTCTGATTTAAAGCCATTTTCTAATCAAGGATTAAACAGTGTCAAGAATTTCATTGATGAAGTTATTAATTCTAGCAAAGAAGAATTAAATAAACCATTACTAAAAATCATGGGTGTTTTACCTTCTAAAATTTCTACTCATCATAAATATCTTCAGTACACATTTCCAAAACAAAGACAAGTTGTTTATGATCGTTATAATTTTCCTATTATGGAAAATACAATTTCTGAAAGAATGCCTTTATCTCAATGTATTAATCAAACTATACAAGTAGGAGACTTAGAAATACCTGATCCTAAATCAATTTTTAATTATGCAAATACGGTTTCTTCTGCTAATACATCTGCTGCTGAGTTTGAATCATTAGCTATTGAAGTTTTAGAAAAAATAGGAGCTTAATTATCATGGATTTTTTCTTAATTGATGTTGATACTATTAAGTGTTCTGTTCCTTATTCTCAGATAAAAGATCACGAAAAAAAAATTCATAGATTAGCTAATCTTATTTTAGATTCTGAAGGCATTATTAATCCTATCTTTGTGAAAAAGATAGGTTCTAATTCTTATGAATTAGTCTATGGAGAAATAGAATATTATGCTATGGTGGAAGTCGGTAAAATAGATCCAGAAAAAGGAGAAGTGATTGCTGCATTTATAATTGAAGAAAAGCAACAAGAATTAGTTAAAAATCAAATTAATTTTTTGAGAAAATCTCTATTAAATGAAGAAGACAATAGTCAATTATTCTGTACAGCAAGCGATAACTATAATAAGTTAAATTCAGTACAGAAAGACATTAATGAGATCCAGACAAAATTAGAATTTCTCATGGAAATGAACACAGCGAAAGGGTTAAAAAAGTTACTGATAAAACAACTAGAAAGTATCATTTCTGAATCTGAAACAAAGAGTAAAGAAGAAGCAATACAATGTCTTAAAAATTCTCAAAGTGAATTGCTAGATCAACAAAAGAAAATTGAGAATCAAATCTTAGAACTAAGTAAAGTTAATTTAGTTGATGTAACGTATGAACAATTATCCAAACTTATGCAACAAGCAGGAAGTAGTATAACTCAAATAAAAGCGAGTTGGAAAGCGATTGAACATTGGCGAAAACCTGATAAAGAATTAACTTGGGATAATCTTAAAAAATCTACACTTAATAAATCCAAAGACAAGATAAAAGGTTTTGCTATTGGAAGTTATAAAAACCTTAAAAAAGTTGCTTATCTGTAACTTTTTTGCCTGGAAACAAATTAGTTAATTATAGTCGGTGACTCTGGTGAGGAAACTTATCTAATAAGAAAACTTTAGTATAAAAACCAGAGTTACGATTATTTCCCTAAAATTTAGAATATAATCAAAGAAGTATTAAAGCAGATCAGTTGAAGAAAAATAATAAGGAGAAAACCAAACTCGTAACCCACTTTAACTGATGTTATTCAGAAGTTGGATAAACTGACAAAAGATATGGAACACCTATCTTCAGAAATGAAGCGATTGGATGAACGTTTTTCGGACTATGGACAAGCAACACAAAGATTTGTTCAACTTGCATTTCCCCTTATTACGAGTGCTACTATCACCGTGATTATTACATCAGTTTTCAAATAATTATCAGTAACAGAGCCTTCTAAGTTGTAATAAGAAGGATGCTTATGCTACAGTTAGAGAAAGAAACCATATCAAGCGATCGCCTTAATTATTTAAACAAAGATCAATTTTAATGAACCTTAATTAAAAATGAGTGTATTTCTGTACAGATTCTAAAAAATTCGATAGATAATAGCAACAGAAACTCAAGGATTTTCAAAAAGATCAATCAATCTCTAACCTATCTCTCAGTTTTGAGGACACTTACTCTAGGAAAATCTTGATAGACTCAATTAAAAACTGCTGTCAATGGGACTCGCTTCAGGCTACAATTTAGGGTGAAGAAATAACTGAATTCTATATTTTACATTCTTCTTATGGTATCTCACTTTAACTCTCTTGAAAATGCCCTTAAAGAGTTTTTTGGTTATGACGAGTTTCGTCCTGGTCAAAAACGGATTATTAGTGAGGCATTAAATAATAAAGATTCATTGGTTATTATGCCAACAGGAGGGGGAAAGTCTCTCTGTTTTCAACTTCCAGCTTTATTAAAACCTGGGTTATGTGTTGTTGTCTCTCCTCTCATTGCTTTAATGCAGGATCAAGTTGATTCTTTACTCGAAAATGGCATTGGAGCAACGTTTTTAAACAGTACCTTAAATCGAGAACAATTACAATCGAGAGAAAATGCCATTTTAAAAGGTAAAATAAAGTTATTATATGTCGCTCCTGAACGCTTATTAAATGATAATTTTTTGAAGTTTATCGATTTTTTACAGGAAAAGGTAGGCTTATCTAGTTTTGCTATTGATGAAGCTCATTGTGTGTCAGCTTGGGGTCATGATTTTCGTCCTGAATATCGACAGTTGAAACAGTTACGATTTCGTTATCCGTCTATCCCGATGTTTGCCTTAACAGCAACGGCAACAAAACGAGTGAGAGAAGATATTATTGAACAGTTAGGATTAAAAAATCCCTATATTCATATCGCCAGTTTTGATCGGCCTAATTTATATTATGAAGTACAACCAAAATCGAGAAGAAGTTATACACAATTATTAAATTATATTCGTACTCAAGAAGGTTCAGGAATCATTTACTGTCTAAGTCGTAAAAATGTAGAAACTATCGCTTTTCGACTACAACAGGATGGAATTGATGCATTACCTTATCATGCAGGAATGTATGATGAGGAAAGAGCTATTAATCAAACCCGTTTTATTCGGGATGATGTGAGAATTATTGTAGCAACTATTGCCTTTGGTATGGGAATTGATAAACCTGATGTTCGCTTTGTAATTCATTATGATCTACCGAGAAACTTAGAGGGTTATTATCAAGAATCAGGCCGTGCTGGAAGGGATGGAGAATCAGCTAATTGTGCCTTATTTTTCAGTTTTGGGGATTTAAAACGCATTGAATATTTTATTGATCAGAAGAGTGATGCAAATGAGAAAAGAGTGGCACGTCAACAGTTACGACAGGTGGTGGATTATGCAGAAGGAACTGACTGTAGAAGAAGCATTATTTTAAGATATTTTGGACAACAATTTAAAGGTAACTGTAATAACTGTGATAATTGTAAAAATCCTAAACCTATTGAAGATTGGACTATTGAAGCACAAAAATTCTTATCCTGTGTTGCTCGTTGTCAAGAAAGATTTGGTATGAGTCATATTATTGATGTTTTAAGAGGATCGAAAAAGAAGAAAATTGAAAAATATGGACATCATTTAGTCTCAACTTATGGGATAGGAAAAGAGAGAAGTGTAGCAGAATGGAAGATGTTAGGTCGTTCTTTAATACACCAAGGTTTTGTGAGTGAAACTACCGATGGATTTCCTGTTTTAAAGTTGAATAAGTATAGTTGGGAAATCTTTAGAAATGAGCGAAAAGTAGAGATTGCTGTCACAGAAAATTCAACTTCTAAAGCGTTAAATGATTATAATCCTCGCAAAGCAGAAAGTGATTTATTATTAGATAAATTAAGACAGTTACGGAAACATTTAGCGGATCAAAATCAGATTGCTCCCTATGTTGTTTTTGCTGATTCTAGTTTACGATTAATGGCACAAATTAAACCCCAATCTATGGAAGCTTTTCAAAAAGTTTCTGGAGTTACTGCTTATAAAGCACAACAATATGGAGATAGTTTTGTTTCAGTTATTAGAGAGTTTTGTCAACAGCAAAGTTTACCCACACCCTTACCTACTTCAAGTAATATGATTACGTTACAATTGTATCAACAAGGGTTAAGTATTGCTGAGATTGCAGAACGAAGAAATCTCAAACAATCGACGATTTGTACTCATCTTTCTGAACTTATTGAAATGAATCAACCTATTGATATTGATCAATTGATTTCAGAGGAAAAAAAAGCAGCTATTGTTAAATGTATTCAAACTATTGGAGATAGTGCATTAAACCCTTTAAAAAATCATTTAGGTGATGATTATAGTTATAACGAACTAAAGTTAGTTCGTGCTTGGTATCGACGGGAAAATAAATAACATAATCAACATAAGTCTAAAGATTGTCTAAAAAGGTTTCAACAGTTACCTGTGCTTGATTTAGAATACTTTTTAATGTTCCCACTGCAAGGGTTTTTCGTTGCAGTGGGACAACACAACCTATTTCAATTTTTTCTCCATCTTCCCTTTTGGCGAACTTGAACAAATCCTAATTTTTCTAAGGTTTTGACAGTTTTTTGACTACTAACTCTAGGTAGTTTAGGCACTTAAGACCTCAAATGTGGTCAATAAACGAGGAGAAGTTGTGGGTAGAGGAAATTCTTCTAAATACAGTTTAGTTGCTTCTTTAAGGTTAGCTACTGCTTCTTCTATGGTATCTCCCTGACTTGCAGTTCCTATTTCTGGACACTCAGCAACATAAACATCCTCTTCCCAATAGATAATTGCAGTTAAAGTTTTAGCCATTTATTGAATCAATCAGTTTCATGTTTATGGGAGAATTAATTTAGAGCGAAAGAAATGGTAAGGGTGATCGCTGACTATAATACAAAGTGTCTACTATACTTGTATTTAGTTATAGCATCCCTACTTTACTCTCCAAATTAATAATAACAAATTTTTGCTCATTTTTTCAAGGGTATACTATACTCGGTTTTGTGGTACAAAAAGGACTACAGATAAAGAAAATATTAAGATTTAGGCTTATTTTTGTTAAATGTCTGGAAATCTTGACCAAACATTGAACATTGAATATTTTGGTTTCAAGTCTCTCCCTTCAGGGAGAAAGAAGTTTGGGAGAGGTTTCAAGCCTACTTCCAAACGAATGATAAATGATAAATGATAAATGAAATGACATTAGTAATTATTGGGGTTAATTATAGGTAATGATCTTGGGTTTAACACTGTTAAACCCCTACGTAATACCAATTATGAAAACTTGGACTACAGATGTGGATATTGTAGGGGTCAACGGCCGTTGACCCCTACGAAAATGTGTAGCCATACTTTAGGAAATTGGTATAATTTGGAAATTTATGTTAAGAAATGTAACAGAGCCAAAAAAAAATTTTTCGGAAGGATAAAGGGTAAGAGGGGAAGAGGAAAAAGGGTTAAAGACTTCTCCCGAACACACATACTACCCGAAAACCGAAATTGACGTTACGATTCTCGCGCCCGTCGATGAAGCCGTCGCGGAACGCTGAACGGCAGATATCAGGAATGTTGATGCAAGAACCGCCCCGCAGCACTGAATATGAAGTATTTTGCTTATTTTTGCTTGAATATGAGCTATTTTGATGGTTGACATTTTCTCGTTGATAACCATCCAGCCAAGCACTGCCATCATTGGGTGCGCCGTTATAATTATCATGCCAATCATCCGCACACCATTCCCAGACATTACCGTGCATATCATATAAACCAAACCCATTGGGAGGAAATTGACCCACAGGAGTTGTTCCTGAGCTATTGTAGTTAGCTAAATCTGTGGTTATGGTTTCGCCACAATAATAGGGGGTTGTTGTGCCTGCTCTACAAGCGTATTCCCATTGTGCTTCTGAGGGGAGTCCATAGTCTCTTCCTGTTAGCTTTGACAACCGTTTACAAAACTCGACACATTCATACCAATTGACGCATTCTACAGGACGGTCAACCCCTTTAAAATGTGAAGGATCGGGGTTAAGATCAATATCTACCTTCAAGGAACTATTTTGAGCGATGACAAGCCATTGTCCTTGAGTTACCTGATATTTTCCCATGTAGAAGCTTTTGAGACTGACAAGATGTTGTGGTTGTTCATCCTTATGCTTTGTCCCTCCCATGAGAAACACCCCACTGGGTATTGCTATCATTTCTAATGTTGCTATGTCTAGCAAGTTTTCGCTGTATTGTTGGGCGTTTCCTGGGGGTAAAACGGGTGGTTTTGGAGTTTCGATGACATCCTCTAGAGCTTTTTCCACTGCGTTTAAACCCATCCCTCCTCGTGTTTGTGCCAACTTCAGTAAGGCGATCGCTCTTTCTACTTGTGACTTATCTGCGGAGGGTAGATGCGCTTCCTTGACATCAAGGTGAAAGATTAACTCAGTGAACTGAGTTGGGGTAATTTCCTTTAATATCTTCAACAATTCTCTTTTCTGTGTCCCTTGATTCATCCCAACACATCCTCTAAAGCATCTTGTACCTGTTGTAAACCCATTCCTCCTGGTGCTTGTGCCAACTTCAGTAAGGCGATCGCTCTTTCTACTTGTGACTTATCTGGAGAGGGGAGATACTCCTGTTGAACATCGAGACTAAATATTAATTCATTAAACTGCGCTGGTGTAATTTGCTTCAACAGTTTCAGTAATTCTCTTTTATTCGTAGATGTTATGGTTTTATTTTCCATACTGTTTGTATTAGGTGCATAGTAATTATTCACCGTCTTATCCCCAGCAATATTATCCCCAACTCCCTGATGATTTTGGGAAATCGTTGTTTCTTCTTTTTCAACCATGGTTTCTCTATTTCCAAATTGATGCTCAATTGCTTTAATTAACTTCTCAAACCCATTGGGTTGATAATAATCCAACCACTGAATATCCCTGAGATTCAAATCATATTCTAACTGCTTTAAATCTGGTATTTGACAATCATCTAACTTAAGGGGTATTAAATAGATTTTTCCTGGTGGTAACTCGGCCAAGATTTTCATGGCCATTTTAAATTCTCGCTGAATATAACCTTGTTTACTAATAGAGATTGAGGATAAACAAGCAAGAAAGAGATCACTGTTTTTTAAAGCTTTGGGAATTTCTTCTCGCCAATTTTGCCCTGGAATTAGGTCTTCTTCATCCAGCCAAGGCTTATAACCAGCAGCTTTGAGTTTAGCATAGAGTTCTCTAATTTGTGGCTTGTCTTCAGTTGCATGAGCGATGAATATCTGAGGTACTTTTCCCCCAACTGGGATAGTTGCTGCCATTTATTCTAGAAGAGTAGATTGGACACTCATCTATGATATGCTCAACTCAACTAAATTGCCAGATAATAGCTTAATTTGATTTTTGTGATAGCTTTTGAATTAATTCTCATAAAAATCTTCATCTAATATCTGTTGTTGAGTAAAACTAAAACTTGCAAAAAAATTTATAATAATTAAAGCCAATAAAGAGTTATAGGGAATAATTTTAAGGACTTGATTATCTTTAACTCTATAAATACTGAAATCTCTTGTATCTAAAGTTAAAATATTATTCATAATCTTGATTGAATAGATAAATGATTTTTAGGGTCAAATACATAGCGATCGCTAACCAAAATGCAAGATACTGACTATGCTGAAACTCTTTCAGGAAAAAGCTTACAGCCATTTTCTTGACAAATAATGAGGCGGGGTAGATATGAACGTTTTTAACATCTGAATAGACTTTATCTCAGATTTAAAACCAATTTAACTTTTTTTTAGCGGAAAAAGAGTGCTTTCTTTTTTTTCTACTGTTTACAAAGGTCATATTGCTATGAAATTATCTCATCTCACCCTTGCTAGTCTCACTAGAGAAACATCTAAAATTTAATATTTTTCAAGGAGAAGACGCTCAAATCAGTCTTCTTTTTTTGTGTTAGTTTATACTCCATAAAAATCCTCGTCTAATATCTGTTCAATAGTAAAAGGACAGTTTTGAGGAAAAGAGGGAATAGTATATAATTTTAACCTTTGTGCTTTTTTCTTAGCTTCTTTTAATGCTTTACTATAATTAGTTTCTAATTGATTCAAAAAGTAATTATAATACGTCTTACTTTCTAATAAAGCTAATAAATCATTACGAAAATTATCAATTTCATTAGCCCAATCATTAAGATACAATTCCCGATGATCAGTCTAATAGCAATAAAATAATAAATGGGATAAAAAACGATAAGTTAAACTATTAATTTCCCTTTTATCACGATTTCCCAAACTTTCAATTTCCTCTACTAAGTTATCCCAGTCTAGTGAGTTAATATCTCGGTTTTTCAGGGCGATCGCTTGCTTTTCTAACCATAAACCAAAATCTATGTTGTAAAGATTAGTTTTCATTTCTTTTTTCAATAAGACACTATAAACATCGATTATGCCACTTCAAGGGTATAATGTAACACAAGAAATTCATTTTCTTTCAATATTACCATTGCATATTCTTGTCCTTGGTTATCAGAAAACTCTACTAAATATTGCTTTTCTCCTTCCCTTTCATAAACTTCTACAATAGTTCCTAATTGTCCACTGGGTAAGCTTTCAATCAACTCATATTCTGGTTCAACTAAGGTTAATCTTTCCTTAGCAATAGGATTAATAATAGCAACTGTATCTAAACTTAAAATATTGGTCATAATCTTTACCTAATAAATGCAGAAATAAGACCCCGAAGGTAAGAACCTATATTACTATGTAGGTCAGAATAAACAAGATAACTCGAAAGTATTTTTGTCCGCTAAGTATAACGTTTTAGATGGAATGGAATGGACTGAAGAATGGATAGCTCATAATAATGAATACAGTTATCGAGTCTTTCATACCAAGAAACAAGGCGGATATAGCACAATTACATTTCTAAAGAATGGGAAACAAGTTTATAATAGTCGCCTTACAAGGTATATTTATAATTGCTATGATGGATAGCTAATTTTTTTGAAAGCTTTTTAATATGTACTTAAATTCTCAACAAAAAAATAAGGTGGGCAATACCCACCCTACAGAAAATTAATTAGTACGGAATCTTGCTAATTCTTTGCCGGTCTTCGCATCATGAGCATGAACCGTACAAACCAAACAAGAGTCAAAAGAACGGGCCACATGACCCACTTCTACGGGGTTGCTGCTATCTTCGATAGGAATACCCACTAAAGCCTCTTCAATGGGTCCTCTGGTGTGATTACCGTCTCTGGGTCCAACATTCCAGGTGGTAGGTGCAATCACTTGATAGTTCTTGATTTTACCCTTTTCTACTTCCACCCAGTGACATAACGCGCCACGACTGGCTTCCGTACCACCCCAACCGCGGCCATCTTTTTCTTGGGGTTTGATGTACCAAGGTTCGTTTAACTTAAACTCACGCAGACATCTTTCAACTTCCCGATAGAGTTTAACGGATTCGTGCATCCGTGCAAACTCACGAAGATGGATGCTAGGACCACCCATTTTCTTGAACATATCCAAGATTAAACCGTCATAGTGTTGCCAACTTTCTCCATGCTTCCCACCAGCAACTAACTGACGCGCCAAAGAACCCACTTCCATACGGCCCAAGTCCTTATGAGACACTGCAGTGGCCCAGGAATATTTACCCTCGTAGTCGTTGGTATTGATATGTTTAGGTTGAGTGGTGCGATCGAAAGGATGAACATCTGCGGTTCCTTCTTCATACCAAGCATGGCTAGTATTTTCCCGTGCAAAGGTATGATCGACGATATGGTGCATATCAGTGAAGCTGTCGTAAACACCACCCTTCATGATCACTGCCGCGTTACGGCCTTCAATGGTAGGACGTTGATACTTATCTTCATGAGGTAGATAACCCCAAGTTAAATAACGGCCAGGGCCACCACCATACTGATGTAAACCGATATCTAACCCCATACGCCAATAGAAACCGAGATCCGAGTTAGCATGGTTAGGACTCTCATCTAACCATTCTAAGAAGTCTTCGTAGGTTTGGATCTCTTCGTATCTCTCTAAGGAACACCCCAACCATACCGGTTCTAACCAGTTGGTACGGAAATATTCCATAATCCCCCAACCTCTAGTAATATCGGTTAAAGTGGGCGCACACATAACACCACCCGGAACCATGTAACTAGAATGGGGCCATTGTCCCCCGAATAAAGCGTATAGTTCTACAGGTTTAGCAGAGGTAGTAATAGCGAGTTCATAAGACGTTCCGGTAAACGCACTAAACCGTTTACAAGCTTCTTCGTAGAAAGGACTATTTTTGTACTTCTTATTGGTTAAGTCGATCGCATACAAAGCGTAGAAGTGTCTGGGATGACTTTGAATCGTCTCAACTAATTGACCCAGGTTCCGTGCTAAAATGGCATTACGAGGCACTTCTGTTCCCCAGGCCGTATCTAAGGCCCAAGAGGCACAAGTAAGGTGAGATGCACCGCAAATACCACAAATACGAGGAGTTACAATAAGACCAGCTTGGGGATCTTTTCCTTTTAAAATAACCTCAAAACCCCGAAATAATTCGGCTTTGGTCCAAGCATTAACTACCTGGCCATCTTCAATATCAACCCTAACATCTAAATCCCCTTCAACTCTCCCCACTGGGGATATTTCTAGTTTTTGTACTGCCATAATGTTACTCTCAAGAATGGTCAAATATTCATGGCGTAGGGGCATAATATATTATGCCCCTACAGATGGTTAAACTGTAAACATATCTTCGCCAGCCCAAGAAGGACTAGCATCTTTAGACACAACTGTCATTAAGGCATAATCTTTCTTATTAATACCTGGGGGTAACTCTTTAGGAACACCCATAACAGTCTGTGTTTTAAAGACCGTTCCTGGTTTAAGATCATGGAAAGGAAACTCCGGTTCTGTACACCCTAAACAGGGCATACCTGCACGGGTTTTGGATGATACTCTATTCCATAAGATACGATTACAGGAAGAGTGAGTCATGGGCCCACGACATCCCATATCATAAAAGAGACATCCCGTCCGTTGTCCGAAGTCTTGAGTGGTTGCTTTATAGGAAAAGTGCATATTCCTGGTGCAACCCGTCTGGGTAAAGCTACGGAAGAAGGTTTCGGGACGATGGAACTCATCAAGGGTGAGATCCCCGACTCTTCCAGTGGCCACTGCTACTAATATTTGAGAGATCCAGTCAGGATGTGCTGGACAACCGGGTATATTAATAACAGGTAGGCCAGCTTGGGACACATAATCAGACCCCAAGAAACCTCCTTTATCCCGTTTGAGGAACTGTACCCCAAGGGACTCGCTAGGGTTAGGTTCCATTGCCGGAATACCCCCGTAAGTGGCACAGTCTCCCACAGCAACCACAAACCCAGCTACCTTAGACAAGTCGGTTAACCAGTCTTTCATGGGACGACCCGCAAAACGGTTCCATTCTCCAGTTCCGTTGGGGGCGTTGACGACGCTTCCCTCATAGACTAGGATGTCTACAGGGACTTTACCATTAACACAATCGTGTAATAATTGTTGTAATTCATCACCTAATTGCAAACCAAGGGATGGATGCCATAAGACATTGATCCCGAAGTCGGTAATTAAGTCTACGACGGTGGGTTCTTCTGCATTGAGAAACGAAATCGTATTCCCAGAACAGGCACCACCTTGCAGCCATAAAACATTAGCCATAGACTCTCTCGGATGGGTTTTCAGTTCATTATGGTACAATTTTCTTTGTTTTTTGCTATGATTTAACCTTTATTTAATGG
>JBFRWG010000133.1:0-12535 GCA_051439445.1 Crocosphaera sp. | reverse complement strand
GCCCCCACATATTTCTTAAACAGAGTGGAGGATAAAATATAATAAATCTTATAAGTTTAACACCCAATTTTTAATTAAATGATTAACTTTATCGGGTATTTCATCATGGGGACAATGACCGGCTTCTAGATAATACTCTGTTAGATTAGGATAGTATTGACGATATTTTTCTCCTCTTTGCTGTGCATTCATCCAAGGATCTTTTTCTCCCCATAACATCAGCAAAGGATGAGATAGTTCTTGTAATAAACTATCCACTGTTTTTCCTTGAGGTGTCTTAAAAACTGAAGCAAAAACTTGGGCTGCCCCCACATCACAAGAGGGACGATAAATATCATTAACTAACTGCTCTGTTACTGCTTCTTTATCGTAATAAACTTTATTTAGGGTCTTACGAATATTGCTAGGACGACGCATATATTGAAAGAGTAAATAACTTGCCCAAGGTTGTAATAATACAGAACGAAGTATGGTTTGTATTCGATTAGGTTTCGTTGTTTTCTGTGTATCACTAAAAGGTCCTGCACTATTGATCAAAATTACACCTCGGCTAGTTTCTGGACATTGAGAGGCGACACATAAAGAAGCATAACCCCCCAAAGAATTTCCAGCTAAAATAACAGGTTTACCGATCACTTGTGTAATAAAATTTTGTAATTGATCTCGCCAAAGATCCCCACTATATTGTAATTGTGGTTTAGCAGAACGACCAAATCCTAATAGATCAATTGCCCAAACGTCAAAATCCTTTTGTAGTTGAGCAATATTTTTCTGCCAATGATCTGTAGAAGCACCAAACCCATGTATTAATAGTAATGGGGGACGATCCAGATGTTCTGTACCAGCTTGAACATAGTAGATATTATGTCCAAGCCATTGCCAGTATTGTCCATTGGGAGAAGTGTTGGAGGAGAGATCAACAATTTGCATGGCGATCGCACTTTGTAAAGTAATATTAAGACTTTTCTTAGTGTAACGCCTTTGATACAAATTGAGTTAACTTGAGTTAACCTCTTTTCTTGCTCGTCAAAATAAGAAACCCCCCCGTAACAAGCATTGCAACCCAACTCGAAGATTCTGGTACACGAGTGGTTGGAGGGGGTACAGGACGGTTGGTGGTGTCACTGTCTGTAAAATTGAATTGAGCGAACATATCCACCTCATATAATACCCCAGGGAAAGGATCTCGACTAAATTCAACATTTTGATCCAGGGAGTTAGGTAAGGCCCAAGACGGATCGCTTCCATTAGTATTTCGACCTTTATGGGCAAAAATAGTCCCCTCCACATCAACAGTATAAGAGACATGATAACGATCTCTGGTATTTGGAAGAATAGGAATTGGTACTTCACCAGCAATCTCTGCTGGAGTCGGATCTGTCTGATCTATAGCGGTATTAACTTGAGCAACCACCAATCTTGCTGCATCTGAATCGTCCCAAAAACACAAACCATTGAATCCACCAGGATTGCTATCGTTGCACTCAGAGGGATTAAATCCTGAGCCAAGGGGATCGCCAAATATGAAATTGAATTGATTGAGGGCGAAAGTTGCATCATAAAACTTCTTAATGAGTGCGTCGGGAAGTGGATCTTCTGGATCGGGTGGGTTAAAAAACTCTTCCAACTCTTGTGGAGTTTGAGGACAATTGTTTCCTGGTGCGTTGGAAGCTGTCGGCTCTACTAGCACTAAGGTTCCATTAAATTCGCCGAAACACAGTTCAATATCATCAACACTCATAACATTTCCATTATCATCAAGATTAATTGTTGCAGCTTCAACAGAAGAAAGCATAGCAAAGCTAAGGGATACAATAATCCCAGGAATAATTTGCTTAAGTTTTAGCATTATTTTTGAAGGAATAATTCATCAATACTTGTACCTTCCTTATAGCATTGCCTTTCAAATTCATATTCGAGATAGCTGATTTTTTTTATATTTTAATTCCAGAAAAAAAAGAGGCAAATTTTTAATTAAATTTTCTACAAATAACTAAATTATTGATGTTTCAATACGACAAGAAAAACAAGATTTAACAATATAAATATAACTATTTTAATCAGAGAGATAAAAATATTAATATATCCTTGATAAATTGACTTAAATAGTTACTTCCATTAAAACAACGAAACAAGTTGTTAAACAACCTCAACCTTGCTCAAGGATGAACATTGGCAAAAGCTGACTAGGAAAGGGATTGCCCCTTGTAAACACTTCTTAACAATAAAATTTTGAGTGACTATTGCGCTATAGTAAGATTTTGATATTCGTCCTGGCTTAGTGACTCTGGGGATTTTTGTCTTTATTGGATCTTGGAGTGATTTTTTATGGCGGTTGATTGTCTTAGACCGTTCTAAATACTATACTTTACCTTCAGGGGTTACATTTAGATGGGCGACTGATTTCAGCCGGTTCGATTATTTATATTGATCCCGTGATTCTTTTATTTGTCTTTTTGCAACGGGATATCATTCCGACAAAGACACTAAGCAGCGTCAAGGGTTAAAATTTGAAGTAAGTACATTTATCTTTCCTCTCAACTGTTATGCCTAGAACCCAACGTAATGATAATTTTATTGATAAAAGTTTTACTGTGATGGCAGATATTATCCTGAAAATGCTGCCAGCTAATAAGAAAGCAAAAGAAGCTTTTGTCTATTATCGAGATGGAATGTCAGCCCAAGCAGACGGAGAATACGCTGAAGCTTTAGATAATTATTATGAAGCCCTAAAATTAGAGGAAGATGCCAACGATCGCAGCTATATTCTCTACAATATTGGTATTATTCACGCTAGTAATGGAGACCATAGCAAAGCACTCGACTATTATGAACAAGCGGTTGATTTGAACCCCCAAATGCCTTCTGCGTTGAATAATATTGCTGTTATCTATCACTATCAAGGGGAAAAAGCCAAAGACGAAGGTAATGAAAACGAGGCAGAAGCTTTGTTTGATAAAGCAGCAGAATATTGGAAACAAGCTATTCGTATTGCTCCCAATAACTACATTGAAGCCCAAAACTGGCTAAAAATTACAGGACGTTCTGAAATGGATGTCTTTTTCTAAAATCAATGATCCACCGGTGAATTTATGTTAGATCGTCAACAAGTTCAGAAAATTGCTCATTTAGCTCGTTTAGACATTACTGCCGCCGAAGAAGAACGGTTTGCTGCTCAGTTAAGCAGCATTCTCGAATATGTCGAGCAGTTGAGTGAGTTAGATACAGAAAAAGTACCCCCAACTACTCGCGCCATTGAATTAAGCAATATCACTCGTCAAGATACTTTAGAACTCTACTGCGATCGTGAGGCGTTACTTAATGAAGCTCCTAGTCCTGAGGGAGACTTCTTTAGAGTTCCTCAAATTCTTAACACTGAGGAATAGATGATATAGGGTGATGAGAAACCTTCAGGTTTCCTCACCCTTACTTATTGAATTATTCCGATTTCAGATAGATTCCGACAGGTAACTCTACAATTCCACTTTAGCATTTTTTGAAAAAAACACAAGTTCCAAATTTGGTCATATTTGGGCAAAATGAGCAAAAAGTGATGTTTGTAAATGAGCGTAAATTAGTTGGAATCACTTATATAAATCGTTATTTCTATAACTTCAGGTTATTAATATAAATTGGGTTTTTAGGCAAACTACCCCTGTTGTTCATTAATAATAGTTTGCATTTTGTCAATTAAATCAGGGATATTTTCTTGAGACGTATTCCACAGAACACCTAAGTCAACCAACGAAAACTGTTTTAGGAGTCAGGAGTCAGGAGTAAGAACTCCAATATTAAGTGTACCTCACAAGACGCAGGAATTGTAATAAACTCAATTAAAAAACATTCTAAACCCCCAAATTTGTCGCCACCAAGGAACATTTTCAAACTGGATAAAATCAATTTTTTTACGAATATCATAAATATTCCATCCAGTTAAACGAGATAAAGTTATAGCCTCCTTATTTTGTCTTTCATTGACCGATTGATAATAACTTTTAGCTGCATCACAATTTCTTTTTTCTCGAAAGGGATGACGGATAACATATCTTCCTTGGAACAATTGATTATTAGCTGTTTCCTGAAACTTCAAATCTTCAGGAAATGTATCTCGTTGATAACGCACATGAAGACGAGTAATAAATACATTATTAGAACGATTATTATTTAACCAGAATACTCCTGCCTTTTTTAACTCTTCACGATTTAAAGGTTGAGCAGAACAAGGATCACAATTAGCCATATTCCAAGCATATTCAAGAAAAGCAACCTTTTTATTATTTTGTTCGTAACTTCTAGTAAACATTGCTTTATAAAAAGGAGCAAACTCTTGTTGAATAAACTCAGGAATGTCAACATTAGAAGGCACTTTAACCGTACGATAATTAGTTAATTCCGTTTGTCCCTTTGGGGATAATAGATAAACAATTAAATCCTGTTCTGCTTGAGCATTAAGCATTCCTAAACGAAGGGGCAACATAAACTTAGGAGATTCATAGGCCATCATTAAAGGACGAAGAGACTTAAACCCTGTATTTTCATACTCCGTTAAATTAACTTTAGCCACAAAGAATTTAAGTTTTTGTTGAATATAAGGATGTAAAACTTGACTCGCACCATTAGGAATTTTATAACCATTTTCTCGTAACCAAACCTGCAACCCATCGGACTCTTTAGCACTGAGAATAACAATGTCATATTCCCCCACGGTAAACTCCTCTTCCACTGTCACCCCCAAAGCATTTTCACGACTTGAGCTACGTTCAGCTGGGGCCGAACTAGGAGCAGGAATTGCTGGCATAATTCCATCTTCAAGATAAGGACGACTACAGGGATCATCATCAAAATATTCCACTAATCTCGGCGCACTAAAAGCATCTAATCTTCCAATAATTTCAGGTTCTCCAATTCGCACTTGATCCTCTGTTAAAATAACAGGAACAGGAACCACCATAGCAAAATCTGTGACGGCTCCTTGATAATCATTAGCCATGGTTAAAATAGTGCGTTTTCCGTCCCTAGCAATAATTACTTGAGACGCTTGATTATAAAGTTTTGCATCCGCTTTAGCCACATAAAAACCACAAAACGCATCAGCATCATTTATAAAACTAATCAAAAGTAATAATAAAACAAATAATAATTTAAAACTGGGAAAGAGTTTCATAATATCCTTCTCTCTACAATAAAGAGCATGAGGGTTTCTTGCCTTTATTAAATCTCAGCCCTTGTTATTTTTGAAAAAAATTGCTACAAAAGTTAACCATAGTTGAACCATGAGGGATAACTAAGTTCCAATGTCCTTGTAAGACTGTTATAGTAGTTCTCATAGAGAACCAAAAATCTTTAGAATAGTAGCATCTGTAATTATTTTGATCTTATTAAATTCTTATGGCTCCCCCAATTGTTAAAAGATTTGCTATTTCCTTTCAACAAAACTACTGGTTAGGATTTTTAACCATTCTAGCTGGATTTGGGATTTCAGGAATCGTTGCCCTACAACCCCCTCCACCGCCTCCGGCCGTTACCTATAGAGCCTTTGGACAACTGACGTTTAGCGAACCACCTCCAGCATTTACCACCACAGGAAGTCAACTACAGCAACAAGGAAGGGGACTCTCCTTGAGCAAAGCTAACCTACTATCTGAGAGGGTTCTGCGCAACGTCATGGAAAAATTGCAGCTAACCCCCAAGGAAATTCGGCAGATTCGGGAAAAGAGATTATCCGTAGAAGTCCCTGGACAGGGAAACAAAGGCCAAAGTTCCTCTTCAGCCATTAGATTACAGTATACCGATAAGGAGTCTCCCACCCGTGCCACTTTAATCTTAGAAGCCTTTATGGAAGAAATGGTGGAACATAGCCGTTGGCTGAACACCTCTGAATTAAGAAGCCGTATTGATGCTCTGAGTAAACGACTGGCTCAGGTGAAAGAAGCCTTAACCGCAGCAGAAAATCGCTTTTATCGCTATGTGTCTCAGCAAGGCTCAGATTTGCTACAGATTCAAGATGGGAGTCTCTTTAGTGGTATTACAAGCAGTCAACAACGGCAAAGAGAAATACAATTAGCACTGCAAGAAGTAGAGGGTCGTATCCAAAGTTTGATTAGTCAATTAGGATTAACCCCAGAACAAGCTTACACCTCTGTAGCCTTGAGTGCAGACCCGTTATTGGCTTCTTTACGGGCCCAACTGCTGCAAATAGAAGCGCAACTCGAAAGACTGCAATTAGACTTGCGTCCAGAACATCCCAGCATTGAAAAACTGCTCAAAGAACAACAAGTTAGTGAAAACCTTTTCCAACAAAGAGCCCAAGAGTTAATCGGTGCCAGAAATCTCGAACCCATTCCTCTGGCTCAAATTCGTCAAGATAGCAGTCTTGATCCCAGTCGACAACAGTTAGCGGCTGAACTGTTGTCCTTACAAACAACACAGGCAGGGTTATCGCAGCAATTAAATGCAGTGGTGGAAACCGAACAAAAATTACGGGAGCAATACGAGAAGTTTCCCGATAAGCAGTTAAAACAAGCTAAACTGGTACAAGAAGTAGAATTTCAACGAATTGTCTATCAAAACATATTGACCGCTCTGGTCGATGCTCAAGCAGCAGAAGCTGAAACAGTGGGAAGTCTTTTGATAGCTGTTCCTGCCACTTATCAACCCACTGCTCCGCGAGTGCCTCAACCGAAAAATAAGTTATTGATTGTTTTAGCTGGTGGAGGTCTTGGTCTGGTAGCTGGTCTAGGGGTGATCTTGCTCTTGGCGTTACTGGATGATCGTTTACATACCCCTCAAGAAATTCGAGATACCCTCAACGATCGCGAAGTGCCTCTTTTGGGACAGTTACCCTTTATCTATAGCTCTTTATACCGCGAGGATCTCAGCCCAGTCTTATTAGAAGGCAATGCTGCTGATTTAAGTTTTTATGAGCTTGTGCGGAGTAAATTAAGCCGCTTAGGATCTGATATGTCTAAGGTGATTATGATCAGCAGCATCAGCAATGAAGAAGGAAAAAGTGCTACTGCTTATAATTTAGCTATTGCTACGGCTCAAGCTGGAAAACGAACTCTATTAGTAGAAGCTGATTTGCGATCGCCGTCTAAAGCCGAATGGTTGGAAGTGGTTGGCGATCCCCAAAGCAATTTAGAACCCCTACGGTTTTACCAAAATCGAACAGATGCCATTAGTTTGGTCCCTGGAGTGGCGAACCTCTACCTTTTGCCCAGTGTTGGCCCACAACGTCAAGCTGCAGCGATTATTGAATCGAGTGAGCTAAGGTTACTACTCAAAGATGCGCGGGGACGGTTTGATGTGGTCATTATTGACACCCCTTCCTTATCCCGTTGTAACGATGCACTGCTTTTAGAACCCTTAACGGATGGTTTGGTGTTAGTCACTCGACCCGGAACGACTCGTTCGAGTTTACTCAATGAGGCAGTGGATCAATTGTCTGATGCTAATGTTCCTGTTTTAGGTGCAGTGGTTAATGGAGTAGAAGGCTTAGTAGCAAAAACCCCTGAAGTACCAGAGGTGGATAATAACAGTAACGGCAGTAATGGTTCAGGGAATATGAGTGGGGTTCCCACTTTCAATGAAAATCCTAACCCTATTTAACCAGGAACTTGTCTAGCAACACGGAATCTTCAATAATGGATGACTAACCTGTTGAGAGGAGTGCTGTGTCTGTTAATCCCAAAAAGTCCCGTTCCTTAGTTAGTATTGCTGGTCTGGTTGCCGTTGCAACGCTAATTAGTAAGATATTTGGTCTGGTGCGAGAACAGGCCATCGCTGCGGCCTTTGGTGTGGGGTCTGTAGTCAATGCCTATGCTTACGCCTATGTTATTCCGAGTTTTTTATTAATTTTACTCGGAGGCATTAATGGACCGTTTCATAGTGCTTTGGTGAGTGTCTTAGCCAAACGAGATAAGTCTCAGGCCGCTCCTTTAGTGGAAACGGTGACTACCCTAGTTAGTTCTGTTTTACTGGTCATCACGCTCATTTTAATCGCCTTTGCGGGGACATTTATTACCCTCTTAGCCCCAGGTTTAGAGGGTGCGGAAAAAGCGATCGCCGTTCAACAGTTACAAATTATGGCACCGTTAGCCTTATTAGCGGGACTGATTGGTATTGGTTTTGGAACCCTCAATGCTGCGGATCAATATTTACTGCCTAGTATTAGCCCTTTGTTTTCCAGTGTGACTATTGTGGTGGGGGTTTGGCTGTTAATGTGGCAGTTAGGAAGCAATCTAAATGCACCGCAAAATTGGTATTTAGGGGGTATGGTCTTAGCAGGAGGAACCCTAGCCGGCGGACTTTTACAATGGTTAGCTCAATTATTCGCTCAAAGTCGAGCGGGGATGGGACAATTCAGATTACGCTTTAATTGGCGACTTCCAGGGGTCATGGATGTAATGAAGGTGATGGGGCCTGCCACCCTTTCCTCGGGAATGTTACATATTAATGTTTATACGGATCTCTTTTTTGCTTCTTTTATTGCCAATGCAGCAGCGGCCATGCGTTATGCCAATTTTATTGTTTTAACGCCTTTAGGCATTATCTCGAATATGATTTTAGTGCCTTTTCTGCCTGTTTTTTCCCGCTTAACGGCCCCTGAACATTGGGATGAGTTAAAAGTGAGGATTCGTCAAGGGTTATTGTTATCGGCTTTAACCATGTTACCGTTAACAGCTATTTTTATGGCATTAGCTCCTGTTATTATTCGAGTTATCTATCAACGAGGTGCATTTAAAGCAGCAGATGCAGATGTGGTTATCCCTGTTTTAATGGCTTATGGTCTGGGAATGTTCTTTTATCTTGCTAGAGATGTTTTAGTTCGAGTGTTTTATGCGTTAGGAGACGGTGAAACCCCTTTTCGTATTAGTATTTTTAATATTTTTCTCAATGGGTTCTTGGATTTTCTCTTATATAAACCTTTGAAGACTCCTGGTTTAATTTTCGCTACTATTGGGGTTAATGTGGTTTCTCTAATTATTTTCTTAATGATTCTCCATAAACGTTTGGGGGGACTCCCCCTCCAAGAATGGGGGAAGATTTTATTGGCTTTAACGGGAATTAGTTTTATTGCCGGTTTGGCCAGTTGGGGGGTTAGTTTAGGTTGGGAAACTGTTTTAGAGAATAGTGATCATTTAGGACTACAATTATTAGAATTAATGATATCGGTGGGAGTTGCCTTAGGAATTTTTCTCATTTTAGCGATACCCTTAAAATTACCCGAAGTTGAGTTATTAATTGGTCGTCTAAGAAGTAAGTTGAGAATTTAGAATTTAGAATGCAGAATTTAGAAAGTTCACTCTTGATTTCATAGCATTTGCGAAACTGATGAGATGAACCTAACTTCTGCATCTGAAAAGTATGGATTAATTTCCCAACATTTGTTGAACTTTTGCTTGTAATTGTTTATTTTGAGAAATAATTTTTTCAATTTCTAAAAATCGTTTTAATTCAAGTCCCTGAGTTGCGACGGTACTTTGTCGCTTTTTTTCTGCGTTATCTATAATTTCTTCCAATTGAACCACGACTTTCCTAAATTTTTCTAAGTCTTCTGAAGAATTAACCGACTCTGATCGTAACTGTCTTTGACTTTCATTAATTTCCATAAATCTTTGAGGGGTGAATCCTTCTTTTTTCATGGCCTTAGCCATTTCTCGCTGCATATTCATTTCAATGCGTTGAAATTGTTTAATAATTTGCACAAATTGTTGTAACTCGATAGGACTGACTTTAGGGGAGCTAACGGTTTCTCTCTCGATAGTAGGTGAGATCGGAGCATTAAATTGAGCATAGGTCACAGTAGGCTGATTAACCCCCACCAATGTGATGATACCTCCCACCAGAAGAGATTTAAACATAAAATTTTTCCCCACATACATTAGTCAACTGTTCTAGTATAGTCGACGGTGCTGAGTGATTATTGTTCATCGATAATGGCATCTCGATCTAATAATAATAAATTTCGTAATTGATCTGTATCTAATTCCGTTAACCATTGTTCTCCTGCGTCAACAGTTTGTTGCGCTAATTTTTGTTTATTTTCTAACATCTCATTAATTCTTTCTTCTAAAGTTCCTGTACAGACAAACTTATGGACTTGAACATTGCGTTTTTGTCCCAAACGAAATGCGCGATCGGTCGCTTGATTTTCTACAGCAGGGTTCCACCAACGATCAATATGAAAAACATGGTTAGCGCGGGTTAAATTTAATCCTGTTCCTCCTGCTTTTAGAGACAGGATAAAAATTCTCGGTCCGTTGGGATCATGTTGAAAGCGATCGATCATTTCTTGTCTTTGTACTCTGCGAGTTGCACCGTATAAAAAGAGAACTTCTTGATTAAATTTTTGCTGTAAATAGGGTTGTAGAAGTTTTCCCCATTCAGAAAATTGAGTAAAGATTAAAGCGTGATCGCCTTCTTCTATTAATTCTTCTAACATTTCTTCTAGTCTTAATAGTTTTCCAGATTTTTCTGCTGTTTTTAAAGTTTTCTTTTTGAGAAAATGATCGGGATGATTACAAAGTTGTTTGAGTTTTAACAATAAACTTAAAATTAAGCCTTTTCGTTGAATACCAGTTTTTTCTTCAATTTCTACTAAAGAATTATCTACTAATTCTTGATAAATTTTAGCCTGTTCCGATGATAAACCACAAAAGACGGTCATTTCTTGTTTTTCGGGTAAATCTTGAATAATTGTTTTATCAGTTTTTAATCGTCTTAGAATAAAAGGACGAACTAAAGAACGCATAATTTGTAATGATTCTTGATCGCCATATTTTTCAATGGGAGTGGCAAATCGACGGCGGAAAAATTGCTGTGTTCCTAAAAATCCTGGGTTAAGAAAATCCAGAATTGACCATAATTCTGTTAAACGATTTTCCACAGGAGTCCCTGTTAAAGCAATACGAAACTGTGTAGAAATTTGACGGACTGCTTGAGATTGTTTGGCTTGAGTATTTTTAATATTTTGTGCCTCATCTAAAACAAGACCTTGCCATTGTACTGCCTGAAAAGTTTTTATATCTCGATAAATTAAAGCATAGCTAGTAATAATTATATTCTTCTCATTGGCTATTTTAAAAAAAGCTTTTCCTTTACTGCGTTTATCTCCATGATGGATCAAAGTAGAGAGATTTGGGGCAAATTTCTTTGCTTCTCTTTCCCAGTTATTTAATACAGATGTGGGACAGATTACTAAGGTGGGTTTCTCTAACATATCTTCACTTTTTAAATGCAATAAAAAAGCCAGCAATTGGGGGGTTTTTCCTAAACCCATATCATCGGCAAGACAAGAGCCTAAACCCCATTTTTCTAAGAAAGCTAACCAACCCACACCTCGTTTTTGATAAGGACGTAATTCTCCTTTAAATCCTGGTATGGTTTCAAGCATGGGTATTGATTCATTATTATTTATAGTATTAATTAATTCTGCTAAATCTCCTGTAGCTTCAAAGTTAGTAATCGGAAGTTTAGCAATAGTTGAACTGTCTCCTGTACTGAAACGTAAAGCATCTTCGACGGACAATTCAATCGGATCATAAGCATTATTTAAAATACCTTGTGCTGCTTTGACATCAGAGGGTTGTAGAGCAATCCATTCTCCATTTACTTCCACTAAAGGAGATTTTTGAGCTAATATTTTTTTAAAATCTTTCTTAGACAGTTTTTGGTCGCCAACTGCTACATCTAACTTATAGTTTAATAAACTCTTTAAGCTAAGTCTTTCTCCTTTTTTTGTTTTAACTTCTGCTGTTAAACTGATTCCTATTCTTTTTTCTTCTACTCCTTTTTCTAAACTGGAAGGTAAGATAACACCTAACCCATTATCTTTTAAAATATGAGTGATAGAACGAATAAATTCATACACTTGTATAGGATTTAAACTGCAATAACTAGGATGACTTTCTTGTAAACTTTCTTCAATGGCATAATAAAGACGGGATGCTAAACCAAGTCCTTTTAATAGGGTTTCTTGGGGATCATTAACTGTTCTATTTTTCCACGATAGTCTCGTGACAGGATGATTCCAAATAAGATTAGCATCAATGATAAAATTAGGATCATCTAACGCTTGTAAACAATAATTTAAACGCCAATTATCTTGTGCTGATGATTGATTACTTTTTCTAGGTGTTTCGAGTTGAAAGCAAACCCGAAATTGATTAATACCTAACGGTTGAGTACGGGAGGTAATAACATATTCTTCTACAGAAGATGTCCAAGTCTTCAAAGCATTTGTAAGTCCCTTAATCTCTAAGTCTGGTGCTTGAAAATCACCAGAAACTTCTGTTAAAGATTGTAACCACTTTTGAATAAATGAAGTCGGAGAAATAGAAACATTAGAAAAACCCTTAATATGGTGATTGATTATAGCAGTCAGAAAATTGAGAATGATTGTTTGTTTTGTAACTGCGTTTAGTTTTTCAGAGTCAGTAATATTCTGGTAAGCTAGACAAATATTAGGTATTAACTGGGTAAACTGTGATAATCTTTGTTGTTCAATTAAACTATCCAGTAAAGGATACCATTC
>JBFRWG010000132.1:0-22907 GCA_051439445.1 Crocosphaera sp. | reverse complement strand
GTGAAGAATTACCTCATAAGAGGCAACCTGCGAGACATCCTCTATATTTATCTTGCCAGCTATTCCCTTTCGCGTCAAGAAAGAACAACGGTGTCTGATTTATGGTATTTTACTGCCAAATGCTACTAATTTTTGCTACTAAATGGCCAGACTTTAAAACCTACCGGGGGACTCTCGGAAAGTTTAAGCCCAACACCTGAATCGGCAGGGTACGTTATGAATCTCCTTACTTCTAGTAAGGAGAGCGTCAAAGTAACCTACCAACAGCTAGAAGCGCATTGGTTTTCGGGAACCGCTACTCGAACAATGCCCCCAAAAACTGTATGAGATGTTTTTGAGCATGGGCAGCGTTGCCTGTGGGACGGGTGAATTGGGTAGATGTCTAATCTTCTTTGCTAATTAAGGTATGATCTTCTGGTTGCTCACTCAGGGGATTAACATTAACTTGAGATTTATTAGTTGATTGAGATAACTGAGGCACCGAAAGAGGGACATTCGGACTGACAATACCCCCAGAAATCAGGACTTTAAAGGCATCTTCAATAGAAATAGGTAAATTAATGACATCATCCACAGCAATGATAGCGTACCATCCAGAAGTGGGATTGGGGGTGGTAGGAATAAAGACACTAAGCATGGGTTTATCGAGATGGGTTTGCAGAGAAGGGCTTAAAGTCCCAGTCACAAAGCCTAAACTCCAAACACCTCGACGGGGGTATTCTACCATCACCACCCGACGAAACTTACTTTTAGAATCTTTGAATAAGGTTTCTAGGATTTGTTGCAAAGTTTTATAAACCGCCCCGGCCAAAGGGATAGATTGTAAGATCCGTTCCCCCACATCTAATAACCATCTCCCCACAATATTACGGGCCATCAAGCCGATAATCAGGATGAATAATAAGGGGACAGCTAACCCGACACTGAGATTAAGACAGTAGCTTAAAATAGGGTCAAGACCATCAAAGGGATTAAGTTGTTTAGGAATTTGAGTTAAAAGATTAATAACCCAACTGGCGATGGTAATGGTTAACCAGATAGTGGTTGCCAAGGGGATGACAACTAAAAGACCAGCAATTAAATCATTTTTTAAGTCCTGTTTAAAACGTTGCAGCACAGAGTACCGACTCTCCACTCTAGAAAACTGATGATTGACAAAATAACGATCTTCTCTAGTCAAATGCTGACTAAGAAAACAACCAATAGGTACACTTATATAGTATATCGTGAACTACCCCAACTATAATCTCGCGATTATAGTTGGGGCTTTGAATCTCATTAGGAGTTGGGCCTTGTTAGTAAAGATTCAGTTAGAGGCCAGCAATAGAAACGAAGTTCAGTTTCTTTTCTTTTGGGTACAGAGTATTATTGTGATATGTTTCTTGGCTTGATTTTCCATAAAGCACGATTGTAGTAGTTAGCATCAGCCCCTACAACATGAGGACTTTCAAAACCACTGGAGGCTTTCCAGCCACGTTCATCTCCCCGTTCACCGCTAATGTGTTTCCCATCAGAAAACAAGTATCTTTGGGTTTCTAGATTCTCAATGATAAAGTTATCGTTATTTTTGGGAATTATTTTCCATAAAGCACGATTGTAGTAGTTAGCATCAGCCCCTACAATATCAGGACTTTCAAAACCACTGGAGGCTTTCCAACCACGTTCATCTCCCCGTTCACCGCTAATGGGTTTCCCATCAGAAAACAAATACCTTTGGGTTTTTAGATTCTCAATGATAACAGGTTGGTTGGTTAAATCATTGATATTTACAGCCAAAGCAGATTCAGTAGGGATTAAAGCTATATTCAGCGATAAAAAGAGGCTAAAGCAGATAGAAGCAATAGACCAAATTAGAGTTTTGGTTTTCATTTTGATGTATATGTATTCAAAGTTAATACATAGAGCAATCAGTAATGATATATAAGAATCCGTTAAGACATAATATGATTATGTCCCTACAAGAGTTATTTGTAGGGGTTTAACACTGTTAAACCCTGCTCCTAATATTCTCATAAATGAAACCTGATTGCTATATGTAGAAGTAGGTTTTATATTATCATTGAGAGAAAAAATCAAAGATTAAGCATAGGTTAAAAAATTGATTTTATTGAACCTTACTTGTCATGATATCTGTGGTTTGCAGTATCTCTTTACACCAATTGACGTATTATGTAGATTAAGCTAAAGTAAGTGCAGCTTAACGGGAGAGTGTCAAGTTATTTTCCTTTGTATGTTAAGATGAGGAAGCCATTCTAGGAGAGGTGGCAGAGTGGTCGAACGCGCCCGACTTGAAATCGGGTTTGGTGTAAAAGCCAACGTGGGTTCGAATCCCACCCTCTCCGTAGTAGGGGTTAACTGGCGTTAACCCCTACAATTATCTTAAACAGCTTGAGGTTGACCTTGAGGTTGGAACTGGAAGAGGGAATAGACTACATTGCGACGAATATCAATCATCATCTCTAAAAACATTTCGTACCCTTCTTGTTTATATTCAATCAGGGGATCTTTTTGTCCATAACCCCGTAGACCAATAGACTCCCGTAAAGCATCCATCGATTGTAAATGTTCACGCCATAAGGTATCGATTTGTTGTAGGATAAAGAACCGTTCTGCTTCTCTCATGAGACCGGGACGAACCTGATCCACCTGATTTTCCTTAATGTCGTAGGCTTTTCTCACCTCTTCATGGAAAAATATCTTCATTTCCCCGACGGTCATATCTTCCACATCTTTAGCGGTGATATCTTCGAGGAGATAAACAAACTCTTTCACCTTGCTGACTAAGTTTTCTACATCCCATTCTTCAGGGGGCAACTCTGGGTTAACGTAAGCGTCTACAATTTCATCCATAGTCTTCTCAGCGTATTGTAGCACCTGTTCTTTGAGATCCAACCCTTCGAGTACCCGACGACGTTCAGCATAAATAGCTCGTCTTTGGTTATTCATCACCTCATCGTATTCAAAGACCTGTTTACGAGTGTCATAGTAGAAGGTTTCCACTTTTTTCTGGGCCCCTTCTAAAGAACGGGTCAACATTTTCGACTCGATAGGCATATCTTCTTCTACGCGGAAAGCATTCATTAAACCGGCTACACGATCGCCGCCAAAAATTCTTAAGAGGTTATCTTCTAAACTAAGGAAAAATTTAGTTGATCCAGGATCTCCTTGTCGTCCGGCCCGTCCTCGTAACTGGTTATCGATACGACGGGATTCATGACGTTCTGTTGCCATCACATGAAGTCCCCCCATATCGATTACTTGGTCGTGTTCTTCGTCGGTAAATGCGTCATATTGCTTGCGAATGAGTTTATAGACTTCCCGTAATTTTTCAATGACCGGATCATCCGTGGGCGCATTTTCTGAAGCGATGGCAATTTTTTCTTCAGCTTCTAGTTCAGATAAGCTTTGTTGTCCATATTCGTCCACAGCAAACTTAACCGCTTCTTTAAGCAGATTCTGGGTTTCTGGGGAGAGTTCGGTGGGGAAAATATCAGCCGAAGGTTGCCATTTTTTCTTTTTACTATTTTGACCAAATCCTTTAGCCAGCCGGTTATTCCCTCCCATTCCCCCTGTCATGAGGTTATCATCTTCTGGCATAACAATTTGGGGCATAAGGTACTGCCGAATTTTTAGGCGGGCCATATAGTCGGAGTTCCCCCCTAAAATAATATCGGTTCCTCGTCCTGCCATATTGGTGGCAATGGTTACGGCCTGTTTTCGTCCGGCTTGGGCAACAATTTCTGATTCTCGTTCGACGTTTTCGGGTCGAGCATTGAGAATATTGTGAGGGATATTTTTTTCTTGCAAAAGGTTGGAGATCACTTCTGATTTTTCAACACTGGTGGTTCCTACCAGAATAGGACGACCCTGTTGATTGAGTTCTTCTACTTCTTCGGCCACTGCTTTCCATTTCGCTAGTTCGGTCTTATAAACCACATCAGCATAGTCATAACGTTGAGGGGGTCGGTTGGTGGGAACAATTGTTACTTGTAGGTTATAGACTTTTTCGAGTTCCGTTTCTTCAGTTTTAGCGGTTCCTGTCATCCCTGAGAGTTTGTTATATAACAGGAAGAAGTTTTGATAGGTAATAGTGGCGAGGGTTTGGGTTTCTCGTTGAATGGGAACCCCTTCTTTAGCTTCGATCGCCTGATGAAGTCCGTCACTCCAGCGTCTTCCTGCTAAGACACGACCGGTAAATTCATCGACAATCACCACTTCTTTATTCTTGACGATGTAGTTAACATCCTTGGTGAATAGTTCTTTGGCTTTAATAGCGTTAAAAATATAATGGGCCCAAGGGTTTTCTTGATCGTATAAGTCGGTTACCCCTAACAATTGTTCGGCTTTTTCAAACCCTTGATCCGTCATTAAAACGTTACGGGCCTTTTCATCCACTTCGTAGTCTTTGGGATCTTCTTCGGATTCTTGTAGTTCTAAACTTTTGGCAATTTCGGCTGCTTTGACATATTTTTCCGTCGGTCTTTCCACTTGACCGGAAATAATTAAAGGGGTACGAGCTTCATCGATTAAAATGGAGTCAACTTCGTCAATAATGCAATAATTGGGGGGTCGTTGCACCACTTCTGCCATTGCGGTGGCCATATTATCTCGTAAATAGTCGAATCCCAGTTCGCTGTTGGTGGTATATGTAACATCACAAGCATAGTTTTTCTTTCGTTCTTCGGGGTTCATTCCTGATTGAATCAGTCCTACACTCAACCCCAGAAAACGATGCACCTGTCCCATCCATTCTGCGTCCCGACGGGCTAAATAGTCGTTAACGGTTACAATGTGAACACCACGGCCTGTGAGTCCATTGAGATAGGCAGGAAGTGTCGCTACCAGGGTTTTTCCTTCACCTGTTTTCATCTCAGCAATTTGTCCTTGATGCAGTACCATCCCCCCAAGTAACTGAACATCAAAGTGACGCATTCCTAAGACCCTTTTCCCCGCTTCTCGAACTACAGCAAAGGCTTCTGGAAGGATTTCATCGAGAATATCCTCTATTTCTTCATCGTTGTTCCCTTTATCTAATAATTCCCGAAATTCAACCGTTTTATGTTTCAGTTGTTCATCGGATAATTGCTGAATCTCTTCTTCAATTAAGTTGATTTCGGCAACGAGCGGTTGTAATTTTTTGATTTTGCGAGTGTTAGGATCACCAAATAGGGTTTTAAGCATAAGATTTCGTTTTAGTTTTTATTTTACTGCATCGGTGACTTCTGGTGTTGCCTCAAGAGAAAGTTTTCTTATTTTGGTTTAAATCTGTTAAGAAAATCTGTATTTTGAGCCAAGTTTGCGAAAAAATTAAGTAAAATGGCCTAGGGAAGTTTAGGGTTAGAGCAAATGCTAATCAACTAAGAAGTCAAAGGATTAATTAATACTTCTCCAGCAGGAATTCAGCAAGGAGGGAAGATTAAAGATGAAAGTCTTAATCACGGTGGTTTTGTTGACCCTTGCTTTATTATTAATGGATGGGCAAGAACCTGAGCCAAAAAATAGATTATTAACAACAGGGAAGTGTATTGGTTGTGATTTAGAAAATGCTGATTTACAGGGGTTAGATTTACGGGGAGTGAATTTAGAAAATGCTAATTTAAAACACGCCAATTTCCACGAAACCAATTTAAGCCATGCTAATCTTAAAAATGCAAATCTAGAAAAAGCGACGTTAACAGAAGCACAATTAAAACAAACTAATCTAAGTCAAGCTAACTTATCTGAAGCTAATTTAGCGGAAAGTAATCTAGAAGAGTCTATTTTGAAAAACGCTAATTTAACCAATGCTAATCTTTATAAAAGTATTGTTAAAAACGCTGATATTCGAGGAGCATTATTGATGGGAAGTAAGCTATCTTATGCCAATTTAGAAGGAGCAAATTTAGAAAAAAGCAATTTATCAACTAATGGTGAATGTCCGACCATGTTAGTGAAGATTAACCTCAAAAAAGCCAATTTAAAAGAAGCTAATTTACAAGGTGCGTGGTTAGTTAAAGCACAGTTGATAGAAGCCAATTTAGAAGGAGCAAATTTAAACTATGCTAACCTAAAAGATGCTAATTTATCAGGAGCAAATCTCAACAAATCTCAGTTAAACCATGCTATCTTAGAGCAAGCCAACTTTTGTGGTACAATCATGGGGAATGGTTCCGTTTCGGTCAAAGGATGCTCAGTCAAAAAAATAAATGGTTTCCCCTCTATTAATTATCGCAAGTATTACCCTATTAATCGCTATTTTAATTAACCGTATTTTTAAGAGTGATTTAGGTTGGTTTAATCGTTTACGTCGTCCGCAATGGTTGACCTTTGAATGGGCAATTCCTTTCATTTGGATAAGCATTTTTATTTGTGGGGTTTATTCAGCTTATCAAGTTTGGACAAAAAAGCCGGGAACCCAAGAGACTTGGTTATTAATGGCAGGTTATTTACTATTAGAAATATTGACCATGGCCTATACCCCTGTGATGACTAAACTGCGTAGCTTGCAAATAGGAACTATAGTCGGTGCAACGGGTTTTTTTTGGGGGTTAATTCTAGCGGTTTGGGTGTGGCCAATATCCCAAGAATCATTTCTCTTATTATTACCTTATTTATTATGGAGTCCCATCGGAACTTATGTAACTTGGGAAATGATTTCTTTGAATCCTTTAGAGAGATAATTGAGAATTTGAAAGTAATTATATTCTCTCATTAATGGGTCTTTTTGTGTTAAAATCGGGAAGGAATAACCCATTAAAAACCATTGATATTAGTCTTGGGCATTTTTGTCAAATTTTGAGACAATTATCCCCTAAACGATCCCTGTTAACGGAGTTAAAACACTTATGACCATCCCTCAAGATAGAATTATCCCCACAGACTTGAGTAATGAAATGTCCCGTTCTTATTTAGAATACGCCATGAGCGTCATTGTGGGACGAGCATTACCCGATGCGAGGGATGGTTTAAAACCCGTTCACCGTCGCATTCTCTACGCCATGTATGAACTAGGTTTAACCCCTGAGCGCCCCTTCAGAAAATGCGCCCGTGTGGTAGGGGAAGTGTTAGGTAAATATCATCCCCATGGGGATACAGCAGTGTATGATGCCTTAGTGAGGATGGCCCAAGACTTTTCCATGCGAAGTCCCCTCATTGAAGGTCATGGAAACTTTGGCTCGGTGGATAACGATCCCCCTGCAGCCATGCGTTACACAGAATGTCGTCTGCAGTCCTTATCCACCAACGCCCTCTTACGGGATATTGAAGCCGATACCGTTGACTTTGCCGATAACTTCGATGGTTCTCAACAAGAACCCATCGTACTCCCGGCCAGAATCCCTCAACTTCTCCTCAATGGCTCCTCTGGTATTGCCGTGGGGATGGCCACCAATATTCCCCCCCATAACCTGGGAGAATTAATCGATGGGACCATCGCTTTGATCCATAACCCAGACTTAAGCGAAAAAGAATTAATTAAGATTATACCTGGACCAGACTTCCCCACAGGGGGACAAATCTTAGGGCGAGGAGGGATCCACGACGCATATACAACCGGGCGCGGCTCCATTACCATGCGTGGGGTAGCAGAAATAGAAACCATCGAACAGCGAGGCCGTCCCGATAAAGAAGCCATTATTATTACGCAACTCCCCTATCAAACCAATAAAGCCGGTTTAATTGAACGCATCGCCGACCTAGTGAATGATAAACGCATCGACGGTATTTCTGATATTCGAGATGAAAGCGATCGTGACGGAATGCGAGTGGTCATCGAACTAAAACGGGATGCTTATCCGAGGGTTGTTCTCAACAATATTTATAAACAAACCCCCGTCCAAGGGAACTTTGGGGCCAATATGTTAGCCTTAGTCAACGGCGAACCGCAACTGTTGACCTTAAAAGACTTTCTCTGTGTTTTCCTAGAGTTTCGGGTAGAAACCATCACCCGTAGGACTCAGTACGAACTGCGTAAAGCAGAAGAAAGGGATCACCTCCTACAAGGATTACTGATCGCCTTAGATAACTTAGATGCCGTCATTCAACTTATTCGGGGGGCTGCTGATACCAGCACCGCTAGAGAACAGTTAATGGATCAGTTTGGCTTATCCACAGTACAAGCTGATGCCATCCTCCAAATGCAACTACGTCGTTTAACCGCCTTAGAAGCAGAGAAAATACACGCCGAACACGAAGAATTACAGCTAAAAATTGCCGACTTAAAAGACATTTTAGCCCGACGAGAACGCATTGAAGCCATTATCGAAGAAGAATTAACCCAGATCAAGACCATTCATGCTACTCCTCGGCGCACTGAAATCATACATGACGACGGAGAAATTGTCGATACAGACCTCATCGCTAACGAACAGGCCATCATTTTACTCACAGAACAAGGTTATATCAAACGAATGCCCGTGAGTACCTTTGAAGCCCAACAGCGAGCAACCAGAGGAAAAGCCGCCGCTAAAATTAAAGAAGATGATGTGGTAGAACACTTCTTAACCTGTTGTGATCACGATCAAGTCCTCTTTTTTAGCGATCGGGGGGTGGTTTATGCAGTCAATGCCTATCAAATACCCGCAGCCTCTCGAACTGCCAGAGGGATACCCATTGTTCAGATGTTACCCATTCCCAAAGACGAAAAAATCACTTCCATCGTTGCAGTGAATGAGTTCAGTGACGATGTCTTCCTCGTCATGTTAACCCGCAATGGTTACATCAAAAAAACCGCCCTTTCCGCCTTTAGTAATATTAGAACCAATGGACTGATTGCCATTTCCCTCGGAGATGGGGATCAACTGCGATGGGTGCGACTAACCAGAGAAGAAGATAGTATCATTTTGGGAAGCCGCCAGGGGATGGCCATTCATTTTCAGGCCGATAACCAACAACTTCGACCTCTGGGACGAGCCACTAGAGGGGTTAAAGCCATGAAGTTGAAGCAAGAGGATGAACTGATTAGCATGGACATTCTTCCTTCTCAAGTGACAGCAGGAATGGAAGATAGTTCTGAAGACGACGACATCATAGATAACGACAGCGAAGAGTTAAGCGAAGCCGAGACCACAGCAGGACCTTGGATCTTAGCCATTACCAATGGCGGTTATGGTAAGCGGGTTCCTATCTCCCAGTTTCGCTTACAACGACGGGCTGGTATGGGAGTACGAGCCATTAAGTTTAAGTCAAAAACCGATTGTCTCGCCTCTCTTCATGTGGTTAATGCAGAGGATGAGTTAATGATTGTTTCTAACCGAGGTATTATTATTCGTCAAGCGGTGAATGCCATTTCCATGCAGTCCCGCGCTGCGACAGGGGTTCGGGTACAACGGTTAGACGATGACGATGCGATCGCTGCTGTAGCATTGGTGCCTCCTGCTCCTGAAACTGAAGGAGAAGAAGAAGCCGAAGAAATGGTTAGCGAGTAAATGATCTGAATTTTTTGCGGTTGTTAGATCATGTGAGTGAAAAAAGGGCTTTCAAGCCTCTCCTTTTAAGCTGGGGTCTACTCACATCTTGCATCAAAACAAAAATACTTAATAATCAGAGGCATAAGGCAGACGGCGCAGGATAGCTCGTCTGCCTTATGCCTCTGAGCCTTTCAAATAAAGGCAAGCTCTTGATTAAACCAGAGAAAGAAAAAGTCCTGACTTTCTATAGCACTACAAAAATTAGTTAGGACATCACTTTAGGGTGGGCATTGCCCACCTTACAAGGTTTCGTTATTCTCTCAATGTCCTAATCATAATGCGTAGTGCTATACAAGAAGAGAGCAAAAACCCTATCCGAAATGAAAGCCCGAACGCAAGAAGATGTTATCAGAAAAGTGAATCCCCTTCTTAGACGTTTTGCTAATTACTACAGAGGATACACAAAGTTATACATTAACGTTTACATAAACGCAAACATCATAGTTAACTTTCATGTGCTTTAATGGGTGTCATGTTCAAGCAAAAAGCGATCTGTGACCATGTCATCAACCTCTACTCTTCCCCCAGGACCCGCAATCTCTCCGATGCTACAAAGTAAAGAGTGGATTGAGAATCCCATTGATTTTTGGGAAGAGTGTCTGCAACAATACGGAGAATTTTTTACCGTTCAGTTGGGGTCTTTGGGTTCAGTGGTTGTCATCAGTCACCCAGAAGCAGTACGTCAAGTTTTTGCCCTCTCTCCTAAGCTATTTGAATGTCATCAATACAACGAACACTATAAATACGTGATGGGAGAAAATTCTGTCTTAGTTCAAGATGGAGAACGTCATAAACAACAGCGTAAGTTACTTGTTCCTCCTTTGCAAGTTGATCGCCTTAAAATATACGCTGAGAAAATCTGTCAGATCACCCGTCAAATAACCGATCAATGGGAAAGTGAGACCCCCTTTTCTGTGCGTTTATCGATGCACGAATTGTCCTTAAAAGTAATTCTAGATATTGTATTCGGCTCATCCGAAGCCACCCTTAAGCAACAAATAATCGGTCTTTTTCGCTCACAAATCTTCCAAGATTTAGGGTCATGGAGTCCTTGGGCCAGGTTTGGGAAATTGCATCCCCTATTCCGAAAAATGATCGCAGAAGCTATCAACAAAAGGAGAGAAAATTTTGATCCTAATAACACTGATATTTTCAACCTATTAGTATCAATGGATTCCTTGAGTGATGCAGAAATCCAAGATCATATTTTCACCTTCTATATTGCTGGAGTAGATACAGTCGCTTTAGGGTTAAGTTGGGCATTACACTGGATTCATCAAACTCCAGAAATTAGCCAAAAAATTCGCCAAGAATTAAACTCATTACCCCATGATGCTGAAACGATGGCCATCACTAAGCTGCCTTATTTGACCGCAACTTGTCAAGAAGTGTTGCGAATGTATCCTGTGGTGTCAACCCCTATCGGCCGCAAGTTAACAGCACCCGTGCCAATTATGGACTATCATTTTGAGCCGGGAATTACTTTACTCCCTTGTACTTATTTAGTCCATCATCGCGAAGACATTTATCCCAACCCCCATAGTTTTCAACCAGAGCGATTTTTATCCCGTCAATATGCCCCTTACGAGTATTTTCCCTTTGGTGGAGGAAACCGTTTATGTATTGGTGCAGGTTTAGCCCCAATGGAATTAAAACTTGTCTTAGCAACCATTCTCTCGCGTTTCGAGTTCATCAGTGCCAATGAAGGAGAGGTTAAACCAACTCGTCATGGAACGCTGTTAGCTCCCTCAAACAACATGAAATTAAAGATTATTCAAAAAAATTATTAAGTTCATCTCATTGACTCACACCACAATGTTAAAAACAAACACTTTAATCGATTTATTACAACAAAAAGCCACTGAAAACCCCCTAAAAATCGCCTATACCTTTCTCGAAGATGGTAAAACTGAGGCGCAACAGTTAACCTATGGAGAACTAGAGCAACGAGCCAAGGCGATCGCCGCCCGTCTTCAATCCTTAGACAGTTATGGAGAACGAGCCTTACTCCTTTATCCTGCTGGGTTAGAATTATTATGCGCTTTTTTTGGCTGTTTATATGCAGGAGTGATAGGCATTCCTGCCCCACCACCAGAAGCCAGTCGTCTTAAACGAACCTTACCGAGATTACAAGCGATCGCTAAAGATTCTCAGACCTCTCTGGTTCTTTGTAATAGCAAGATTATTTCTATAGTCGATGAAGCTCGCCAACAAGTTCCCGAACTTCAACCCATTAAATGGTTAGATACAGAAGCGATTAACAACGAATTAAGTCAAAACTGGTACAAACCCGACATTAATAAAGATACCTTAGCCTATCTTCAATATACATCCGGTTCTACATCGACTCCCAAAGGAGTCATGATCAGCCACGACAACATCATCTACCATTGTCATAATTTACAACGCTCCTGTAACTATAACCCTGAAAGTGTCACCGTTACCTGGATGCCCTATTTTCATGATTATGGCTTAGTGGAAGGATTATTGGCTCCTTTGTACAATGGCACTCCCTGTTATGTTATGTCCCCTGTCGCTTTTATTAAGCGTCCCGTGCGTTGGTTAGAAGCCATTTCTCGCTACAAAGCCACCCACAGTCAAGCCCCCAACTTTGCCTATGATCAATGTGTGCGTCGGATTAATGAAAAACAACGGGAAAAACTAGACCTGAGCCATTGGAAAGCAGCCGGAAATGCAGCCGAACCCATTAACCCAGAGGTATTAGAGCGGTTCGCTCAATATTTCGCCCCTGCCGGCTTTGCACCCCAAACCTTTTGTCCCGCCTACGGGTTAGCAGAGGCTACCCTCTTAGTTTCCTTTAGTCCCCAAGAAGAAACCTTTATTAACACCTCCTTTGTGGCCTCAGAATTAGAAAAACGCCGTATTCTTGAAGCAGAGCATAATTACTCAGGTTTAGTCAGAAGTGTGGCCAGTTGCGGTCGTTTAATGCAGGATGTCACCGTGAAAATTGTTAATCCCGACACCTTAACCCTTTGTGATGATGATGAAGTGGGAGAAATCTGGGTTAAAGATCCGAGTGTCGCTCAAGGGTATTGGCAACGGGAAACAGATACAGAAGAAACCTTCCAAGCTTACACCAAAGATACAGAGGAAGGACCATTTTTACGCACCGGAGACCTAGGTTTCATCTATCAAGACCAAATCTACATCAGTGGCCGTATCAAAGATGTCATCATTATCCGAGGAACTAATCACTATCCCCAAGATATTGAATGGACAGTGCAAGGATGCGATCAAGCCCTACGTCCTGAAAATGGGGCAGCCTTTTCTGTAGAAATAGAAGGAGAAGAACGATTAATCATTACCCAAGAAATTGAACGGGGGTATAAAGAGACCTTAAATACAGAAGAAATCGCAGCTAAAATTCGTCGCGCCATGGTTGAAGAGCATGAACTGGATACTCACGCCATTTTATTGCTAAAACGGGGCAGTTTACCCAAAACAGCCAGTGGAAAAATTCAACGTCGTGCCTGTAAAGCGAATTTTCTCAACGGAACCCTAGATATTTTAGGCAGTTGGACGATTGACAATCAACATAAAGTAAAAATGAGCGAGAAGGCTGTTTTTAACGGGAAAACCGCCCCATTATCTAACCAATCTACATCCCCCGAAACCAGCCGACAACGGGCTGATAATATTATTCATTGGTTGCGAGATTATGCTGACAAACGCATCAATTCTCGTTTAATGGATGAACGTCGTTCGGTTCCTCCCTATATCATTCTTGATTTTGGAAATCAAGGCATTTTAGGGATGCAAATTTCTGAAAAATACGGGGGTTTAGGCTTAAATTACCGAGATTTCTTCCGAGTCTTAGAACAACTTGCTGCCATTGATACCACCTTAGCTACCCTGGTTTTTCTGAATAATACCAATGGCATTCGACCCATTCAACATTATGGAACCCCCACCTTAAAAGAAGAGTTATTACCCCTATTAGCTATAGGACGAGAACTCGCTTCTTTCGGACTCTCAGAACCGGACGCAGGATCGAACTTAGGCGGGTTAGGAACGGTTGCTAAACCTAATGGCTCAAGAAGTTGGATATTAAACGGGGTTAAACGGTGGAATGCCTCAGCTTGGGCAGGTGTAATTAGTGCCTTTGTCCGTTTAGTAGATGAAAACAATAAATTAAGGGGAATTACAGGCTTTGCCGTTCGCACCAATAGTCCAGGGGTACGAATAGGACCAGAAGCGTTAACTATGGGAGTACGAGGCATTGTACAAAATAGCATCTATTTTAAAGATGTTTCTCTTGATTCTCAGCATATTCTCGGTGAAATTGGCAAAGGGATGGAAGTTGCAGATGATGCCTTACTCATGGGTCGACTCTGTACCGCTACGGTTAGTTTAGGGGCCATGAAACGTTGCACTCAATTGATGTTACGCTATGCGGGCCGTCGTGCCATTGCCACAGGACTTTTACTAGATAATCCCATCACTTTAGCTAAATTTAGTCAATTAACCCAAGTTATCACCGTTGTTGATATTCTGTTACAGAATTTAACCCAACAGCTTGATCAAGGGCAAACCTTACCCTTAGAAGTGGGAATGGTGGCTAAGATTTTCGCCTCTGAGGGAGCGTGTCACGGTGCCGATGAGTGCATCCAACTCTTAGGAGGGCGAGGGTATATGGAGAATAATCTTGCCTCTCAAATTTATCGAGATGTTCGTTTATTGACCATTGGAGAAGGTCCTAACGAAAATTTAAGGGGGTATTTGGGTAAAAGTATCATGCAATCTGAAAATTTACATGATTATCTCAAAAATACCTTAAATGCTGGTGATATTTGTCAAAAGTTACGAGAGATGTCCCAACAAGTTAGCGATCGCTGTTTGGCAAACTTAGATACCTTTGGTAATCGTTCTGCTGCTTTATCATGGGTCCATTACCTCATCGGTGAAGCAGCCATGTATGGCGTATTATGGGCTACCGTACGGCAAAACCAAGAGAATAACCTTGATAGCACCATTGAATGGATAAAACAGCAATTTAATGCGAGTCTCACCCAAGCGTTACAAGGCATATCCATTGAGTCCGTAATATTAACCTCTCAAGCTACCAGAGAGAAAGTAGCCAGTTATTTCTCATCCATTGGGGATACGGAACAAGGAGCATCAGGGGAAGAAATTGAATTAGAACCCCTCTTAAAACGGGAGCCACAACAACAAAAACCCGTTCCTAAGTCTCCCGATTTAAGCAACCTTTCCCCAGAACAAAAACGCAAACTTTTAACTAAATTGTTGCAAAAAAAAGCAAACTCTTCTAACCTTAGTTAAAGCTTTTGCAAACTGATCAAATTTTATACACCATATCATAAAAGGAGTTAATCTAATGACTACTCAAACCCTTAATCCCAATCAATCTCAAGCTACCATTAAAACCTGGTTAATCAATTGGACAGCAGAACAATTAGAGCTAGAAACCACAGAAATTGATGTCAATCAGTCTTTTTTAAGTTATGATATGAATTCAGTTACAGCTATGATGTTAGTGGGTGACTTAGAAGACTGGTTAGGACTACGGTTATCCCCTACCTTAGCCTGGGATTATCCTAACATTGCTAGTTTAGCTGAATATTTAGCCCAAAAAAGTAATGACAATAAGGCACAAAGTGGAACAGAAACCAAGGCTAATGTAGAAGAATTGTTAGACAATATTGATAACCTATCTGAAGGGGATATGGATACATTACTGGCTTCTTTATTAAATCAATAGTCATGATAAGTTTCCCTAGAATTTAGGGTGATTTAGGTTAAGGGGTTTAAAAACTTCTTTCCCTAAATTTTTGTTAGCATATTGTATAATGAATTTAATTACTAGATTTAGTTATGACAGACAAAACTTCTTCTTCACTTGAGCTTTCTCCAGAGGAAAAACGAGCTTTATTAGTTAAGTTATTAGAAAAAAAAGCAAGTGAACCTAAAAGTTATCCTTTATCATTAGGACAAGAACGTATTTTTGTCTTGGAACAGTTTAATCCTAATACAGCGATCCACAATATTCCCATCGCTTATTATCTAGATGGTGAACTTAATATAAGTTTATTAGAGAAAAGTTTACAAAAAATTGTTGATCGTCATGAAAGTCTACGAACTTCTATCGTACTAGAAGATGATAAACCAGTTCAGAAAATTTCTCCCCAAATAACTATTAAGTTATCAATTCAAGATTTATCTAATCTTCCCATTGATGAACAAAATAAAAAAGTAGAAACAATAAAAAATGACCTAGCAACTCAACCATTTGATGTAATGAAACTTCCTCTGTGGAGATTTCAATTATTAAAACTCAACACCAAAAAATTTATACTAATTTTAACGTTTCATCATATTATTTTTGATCGAGTATCCATTGGCATATTTATGCAAGAATTGGCAGCAGTCTATACCGGGTCTTTAACTAATAATTTATCGGTTTTATTAGAAAAAAAAGCTAAACAATATGCTAATTTTAGTCAATCTCAAAAACAATGGCTAGATGAAAATAGAGAGTTTTTGGTCAATTATTGGCAAAACCAATTAGGGGGAGCCATGACTTCTCTCAAATTACCAACTTTGGACTCTCAATACTACGGAATTACTTATAAAGGAGAACGAAAAACAGCCTTTATTGAGTCATCTCTTACAGAAAAAATTAAACAGTTAAGTCATCAGCTAGGAGTTAGTTTATATACAATGCTCTTAGCTTCATTTAAAGTTTTACTTCATCAATATACCCATCAAGAAGACATAATTATCTGTTCTCCCGTTGCAGGCCGTTATCGCTCTCAATCTAGGGGAGTAATAGGATATTTTAATAATATAGTACCTATTCGTAGTCAATTAAAAACAGATTTAACCTTTGAACAATTACTCAAACAAATAGCACAAGTAAGCAAGGAAGCTTATGAACATCAAGAACTACCTTTTCAAGATATTTTAACCTTACCTAATATCAGTTCGATTTCCTTAACAAAAGGAATGTTTGCACTACAAAATATTGATGGATTATCAATCCAATTACCTAATCTTCAAAATCGTTATGAAGATTTACCTAATAAATCAATAAATTTTGATCTATTTTTATTTATTGAAGAAAAAGAAGAAGGACTACTGGCGACTTTAGACTACAAAACTCAGATTTTTTCAGAAGTAACTATTATCCAAGTTTTAAAACAATATCAAAATACACTGACCTTTCTTGTTCATAATCCTCGCATACCCATTAATAAATTACCCGACCTATCTTCTCATATTCTAGACTTAGAAAAAGAATCGACTTTTATATCAAAACCATCCATTAGTAAGTTTATAGAACCTAGAAATCCTATAGAATCTAAGCTGAAAGAAATTTGGCAAGATTTATTAGGAAAAAAAACCCTTAGCATTACTGATAGTTTTTTTGAATTAGGGGGAAATTCCATTATTGCTGCTCAACTATTTTTGAGAATAGAAAAAGAGTTTAATAAAAAACTTCCCCTGACAACTCTGTTAAAATTTTCTACTATTGAAAGTTTAGCTTCCACAATTAAAGGAGAAGAAATATCTGAATTTTGGGGGTCTTTAATAGCTATTCAACCCCAAGGGTTTAAACCTCCTTTCTTTTGTTGTCCAGGGGTTTATGGTAATGTAATTTACTATCGACCATTAGCTTTATTATTAGGAACAGACCAGCCGTTTTATGGATTACAATCTAAGGGATTAGATGGCAAAGATATCCCTTTAGAAACATTGGAAGATATGGCAGCAGTCCATATTCAAGAAATTAAAACCATTCAGCCCCAAGGCCCTTATTATTTGGGAGGCCATTCTTTTGGAGCTAAACTAGCATTTGAAATCGCTCAACAACTTCGTTCTCAAGGCGAAAAGGTTGCTTTATTAGCCTTATTTGATCCAGAACCACCTAAAGTAGATCGGAGGTTATTAACTCTAACTATCAAAAACTTGGAGACTATTTCTAAATTATCTTTTCCTAAAGCTTTAGATTATATTAACAAGAAAATACAAAGTTATGTGCGGATAATAAGCCAAAGCTATAATCCTCCTTTGAATAGTAATCAAAGTATTGAATATATCGTTAAAAATAAGCTTTATGCCCCTAAAGTTTTTGAAAATAATATGCAAGCTGGTCGTAACTATATTCCTAAAACATATCCAGGAAAAATTACCATATTCCGTGCCAGTGAGCTTAGTACCTTAGAAGAATCTCATTTACAGCAATGGAAAGAATTAGCCCTGGAAGGATTTGAAGTTCATCAGATACCTGGAGATCATCATAGTCTTCTTCAAGAACCTAATATTAAAACATTAGCAGAAAAAATAAAAATGTGCTTATAATTTGCTTGAAAAATATTTTTTTATTTTATAATATATAAGTGATTACTTTTCTGTTTTATAAATATTTCAAAATAATGGAGTATTATTAAGATGTTCACTTTAAAACTTAAAAATTTACCTTCGTTTCTGATTATTGGTTTAGGTCTTTTAGTAAGCAATGATCTAGCTATATCTGCCGAGATTAGTTCTATGGAGATAGTCGATAAATGGCAACCTATTGCAGATCCAATATATAATCTTAACGGTGCTAATTGGGCTGTCTTCAATGACACGACTATCACAAATGATAAGAATAATATTGGGACTGACAAACCTGGTTGGAGCAGATGGGTAACTGGTTCCTTGATTAGTGATTTTAGCACTGAGGGTGATTTTAGTTTCTCTGGTTCTTTCTACTCGCGCAATGATAATGATGGCATTGGCCTATTAGCTTTCTATCAAGATAATCAAAATCATATTCGAGTTGGTTGGGATGGTCGTCCAGCCGCTAGATGGGATGATACCATACCTGTTGAGGGGCTAGATACTTGCCAACTCAACGACAGCGGTTTGTGTTTTGACCATCCAGATAATGAGTTAGGTCTATATGTAGTGATGCGAGAAGACGGCAGTGAAACGGTCTTATTTTATGAAGAAACATACTGGCAACAAAACACACTCTATGATTTTAGTATTAATGTGATTAACAGTCATCTCTCTGTTTCTGTTAACCAAAAAGATACCTCTATTCTCGATACAAGTTTTTCTAGTTTACCCTTTTCTTCAGGTCATATTGGATTCAGAACAGTGAATCAGGAAGTCTTTTATAGTGACATTTCTTATAATCAAGCTGTCCCTGAACCTCTTACTATTTTGGGCGCGGGAACAGCTACTATTTTTGGAGCTACTTTTAAGCGGAAGTTGTCTCAAACCAAGAAAAAGCTACATAAAACTTCCCACCTTTGACACTCCCATAAATAGAATTGCCTGGTTGACTTGCTCGATCAGGTTTGTCTAGCTTATAGTTCTTGAAACCCCGCCGTCAAAGGCGGTACTTTATCATTAAAAGCCCCATTTCTCCACCTAGAAATTTTCGCCATTTCTTAAGCAAACTTTATCCTTTAATTGTTTCAATTCTTCTCTTAATGATAAGGGATTGTATCCTAATTTAAACGCTTTGGAACTATCTAAAGATGTATCAGGAGATCGGGGGGCAGCCATGGGGACATCTTTTTGTAAACAAGGGGTAATTAACTCCTTAGAAAAGTCAAAGATGTCTGCCATTAAATGTCCAAATTCATAACGAGAAATTCTCTCTTTTCCTCCTAAATGAAGTCTCTCTCCTTCTGCTTTTTCTAAGGCTAATAATAATCCTTTGGCTGCCGTTAAACCACTCACAGGAGTCCGATATTCATCAGTAAACAAACTCAGTTCTTTCCCTTCTCGAAATGTTTTTAAAAAGAAGTCAATAAAACTGGCCGCATGGGGCGAAGGAACCCCAAACATTAAAGGCATTCTACAAATTACAGTTTTAGGGTAGATATCTAGCATTCCTTGTTCAGCTTTAACTTTTTGTTCTCCATAATAACTAATAGGAGAAACAGAATCAGTTTCTTTGTAGGGCGAGTTTAATCCATCAAAAACTAAATCAGTTGAGGTGAACACACAAGGAATATCAAGATGTTCACATAATTTGGCAATATTCAAAGAAGCATTAACATTAATTTTATAGGAATCTTCGGGATTATTTTGACAATAATTTGGTTTAGATGCTGCTGCTAAATGAATGACTGCATCAGGTTTAATTTGACTAAAAATTGCTTGTAATTCAAAAATATTAACAAGATTAACTTTGACAAAATTAACATTATTTATATTGCTTTTATGATGATAGTAAGTGCCATAAACTTGCCAAGTATTTTTAGCATATTGACAGACATTATAGCCTAAAAATCCACTAGCACCGGTAATAAGAAGTTTTTTCATATTTTTGTATTGAGAAGGTAATACAGTCTAGTAGACTGTCACAACCCTCTTGGTTGTGTTACAGAGTTAAGACTTCCATTGAATTAATAATTGTCTCATCTGACTGAGATATAGAATCATTTCTTTGTAATAAAAACGAATTAATTCCCGCCGCTTTTGCCCCCTGATAATCTTCCTTTTTACTATCCCCAATATGCCAAGCATCTTGGGGATGACATTGATGTTTACTTAAGGCTTCAATAAAAATATTAGGATGAGGTTTAGCGGTTCCTGTTGTCGAAGAAATCGTAATCGTTTGAAAGAAGTTAGTTAAGCAAAACATATCAAGTACCTCATAAATTCTACTATCAAAATTTGAGATAATTCCTAACTGTATTCCCTGTTTTTGCCAATGTTGTAATGCAGGAAAAACATCTGTATAAACGAACCAAGGATGAGGGGTAGCAAAGTAATCATAAAGTTGCCGAAAAAAGCTATCAAAATCAACAAATTTATCCATCACCTCTACCTGTTGATAAGTTTCATAGGCCACCTGATACCACCACTGATATTCTAAGTCTGGAACTTCTATCATATCCACCCCAGGAAACGCTAAAGGAGGGGCCAGTTTAAACTGTTGGAAAAATGCAGTTTCTAGCTTTTGGGAATCACAAGAAACTCCCACTTGTGAGGCAAGATAACTATAAACCTCTCCTACGGTTCCCTTAACCCCGAATAATGTGCCAACAGCATCTAAAAAAATCACTTTAGGTTGTTTCATAAACCCTCAAATTTTTCTCATTTTTCATAACTATTAGGAAAACCATTCAACCAATGGCTTCGTCAACCAATTGATTCCTACATTAATTTGATGATTTAAGGTAGGAAAACGATATAAATAAATCAATCGTCTGGCAATGTAACCCAACGAACCATCTAAATTAAATCCTAACCCTGATAAGGTAGCATTATCAACCCCTAAAGCCATCATTTCTCCTAAAGGTTGATAAGCAAAAGGTAAAAGAGGACGATGGGTAATAGAAGCCCAAAGATTCCAGGCACAATAATCAGATTGTTGGAAAGCTGTTTGCGCTGTTGCAGGAATTCTATTGTTTGATTGATCATAACAAGCAGCAACATCACCAATAGCAAAAATCCCAGGATGATCGATAACTTGTAATTCAGATGTTATTTTTAATAACCCTTGGTCAGTTTGGGGGAGAGGTAAGGATTTAATCATATCTAAAACCTGAGTACCCACAGTCCATAAGACTAAATCAACCGGAATGGTATCAATTTTACCTTTATAAGCTAAGGAAATACTATCGGAAGTCACTTGAGTGACTTCTGTTTCTAAATCAATAAATACCCGTCGAGACTCTAAAGCTTTTTCAGCCACTTCTCGATTAAAATCGGGAGAACTGCTTAATATTTTCTCTGCTCTTTCCACTAATCTGATCCGCCCTATTTTTCCTAAACGATCCGCTAATTTACAGGCTAATTCTACCCCACTGTAACCACCGCCAACGATGGCAATCCGTATTTTTTCCGCTTCTTTTGCTTCTAATAATCGTAATCTCTCCTTGATACGATAAGCGTCTTCCAATGTACGAAAAGGAATCGCATAATCTTTAACACCACTAAAATTATCTAAGGGAGTTTTTCCCCCCATTGCTAACACTAAGCGATCGTAATGTAAGCTATGATGATTATCTAATTGTAACTGTTGATTTTCAATATCAATCGCTGTTACACACCCTTGATGAAACCGTATGGCTGTGTCTGCTAAAAGTTCCTCGTAAGGGGGGGCTATTTCCCAGGTTTGCATCTCCTCAGTCATTAATTCATAGAGAAGGGGGGTAAACAAGAAGCGATCGTTTTTATCAATTAAGATGATCTCAGGGCTTTGAGACGCTTGCCAAGGAAACTGAGTCAGACGCAAAGCTGTATACAGTCCCCCAAACCCTCCCCCCACAATACAGATACGTAATGGTTGGTCACTCATAAGTCAGGTTAATTTTACGGTTCATAATATATCTTAACATTTTCTTTCACCACAGAATATGATGATGCGAATTACTCAAAAAAAAGGGGAATAAAGCATGACTCTATTCCCCAAACTATTTGCTGTAGATTATCCTAGATCATTGAACGATCATCTTAACTGATTAAGCATTGTTCTTCTTAATTTTCATTGGCTTCACGAGGTTGTATGACACCGAAACCGCCATGATTTCTCATATAGATGACATTAATTTCATCTGTGTCTTGATTACGGAACATATAGAAATCATGATCCACTAATTCTAGTTGATGTTTTGCCTCTTCAATGGACATCGGAGGCATAGCAAAATACTTCATTCGGATCACTTCTGGGGGTAACTCAGCCTGGCGATCGCCGATTAAATCTCCTTCAACTTCTTTCTCAGGAAGAATCTCAGCCGTCTTCACAGACGATTGAGGTTTATGATTATTAATTTTCTCTTTATATTTACGAAGCTGACGGGCAATTTTATCAGAAACTAAGTCAATACTCGCATACAGATTTTCACTGCCTTCTTGGGCGCGAATCACTGTCCCATTGGCATAAACCGTTACCTCAGCTTTATGCTTATCAGTAATACGGGCATTATTAGCCACAGACAAGTGAACATCTACTTTAGTCGTAAACGTTTGATAATGCTTTACTGCTTTCTCTAGCTTTTGTGTAACATAATCATTGATAGATTCGGTTACATCAATATTATTGCCTTGAATTAAAAGCTTCATACTCAATACTCCATTTCTTGTTTCATAATTGTAGAATTCAAAGAGAAAAATGCTGATGAGATGGACTAACCCCTATCATCGAATTAAGTTAATCACAATGGAGTAGGATATCTTGGTTTGTTCATAAATTGCTTAACCTCTTTTCAACTATCTTAATGGGAGTTAACTTATTCCTTAAAATTCCCTGGATTAAGATATTCTAATAATAGAAGGGTGAGAGTTTAACACAAGCTTGAATCTTCTTATTTCTCTCCCTACCTGGAATCATCTCTCCTTGATCTTTGCCCTGAAAGCCTCCACCTAAACGACTTATTTGTAGCCTAGGGGAAGAAGTGGGGAGAGCAACCTTTTTCTGGTGGCATTTCTTTGGGTCCTTTTCTGCAAGATAAACTCTGTATACCTTTAGCC
>JBFRWG010000131.1:0-11512 GCA_051439445.1 Crocosphaera sp. | reverse complement strand
TAGAAAAAAAATCTGTAGTAGAAAAATTAGAATTAGAAAGACGCTACTATCTGCAACAAAACATCGACTGGGGAATAATCACAGAAAAAGGAATTTCCCCAATTTTTGCCAACAATATAGGATGGATACATTCAAGTTACCATTTAGAACCAAGTATTGATGCAGAGCTTCCCGAACTTTATCCCATTGCCAATATATTACTAGAAGTCAAATGTTATCAAGGTCGGAAAAATATCTACAAATTGCTTATGACCCCAGAAAAATGGATGTAATTTATTTACCTTCTCCAGATGGTAGAAGTTTTGAAAAATGTAGTTTGATTGACCCCGATGAACGTTACAGTAATCAAACAATTTATGATGTGGAATATTTGTTAGCTAATGAAGAATTAGAAAGAAAGAAACGGGCAGGGGAACAGTTACAAAATGAAGTGGATTTAATGGCTAGAATAGAAAATGTTGCTCGTCGTGCTACACAAGAAACAGAAAAATATCAAGATAAGACTGAGAGTAACTTACAGAAAACCTCTGGTATTAGAGAACATCGAGCAGAAGAAAAAGCTCAACGGAGAGAAAAAGAAGCATTTGAACTCCAAGATAAATTGAAGCCATCACCGCCTCAAAAAACAAAGAAATCTACAAAAAAATCTCATCAGTCTAATTCTCCTAAATCAACTGAAACAAATTATTTGGAATTACTGAAACAAAGACGAAAGAAAAATAAACATGGAAAGTAAAGATTTTATCACTAAATATGACTATTATGACTGGATAAATATTCCTGATGGTACACAAGCTGCTGTTGCTAAATATCGTCAATTTAGTTTAGTAGAATATAACAATAATCCGATGATTGAAGCTTTACCACCGATTTTATCTCCAACAGAATTTGTTGATAAGGTAACAAAATTACCCCTATATGAACCTTCAGAAAGAGAATTAAAAGGACAAGAACGTTTTCAATGTATTGAGCGATTATCAAGGTATTTTGACCCACTTCAGAAAACCATTGATTTGCATCAAACTGTCTGTGTTTTATTGATGAGTGGTTATCTTTCTAGAAATATTCTTAAACCTGAATATGCACGATGTTCAAGAGAGATTTATAATTCAATTCAAGCTAAAGATGGTCATAATTTAGAGAATTATGTGACGGTAAAAACTGTACCTACAACTGCTTCTGGTTTAACTATTATTGGAGAATCTGGACTGGGAAAATCAACAAATTTAGGAAATATTTTGGATTTATATCCTCAAATAATTATTCATCCCCAATATAGCGTGACTCAAATCGTTTGGCTTAAAGTAGACTGCCCCCATGCAGGTTCTCTCAAAGGTTTGTGTTCGGATATTTTTTTAGCTGTGGATAGGTTATTAGGGACAAATCATTTCAAAAAATTCGGTTCTAGAGGTAATTCTGAGGATTATATGTTAGCGCAAGTGGCACAGATTGCTCATACCCATCATTTAGGTTTATTAATCATTGATGAAATGCAAAATCTGACAAATGCTAGGAGGGGAAGGGATAGTCTGCTGAATTTTTTGGTGAAAATGGATAATATTATTGGGATTCCTGTGATTAGAGTTGGGACAAATGAAGCGGAACCGATTTTTATGGGAAATTTGCGGAATGCTAGACGAGCAACGGGGGGTGGTGCAGTTCGTTGGAAGCGGATGGAAAATGATGAAACTTGGCAGTATTTCGTGGAGGGGATGTGGGAATATCAGTGGACGAAAACGGAGGTTCCTTATTCTCAAGAAATCAATGATGCACTGTATGAGGAAACACAGGGAATTATTGATATTCTGATTAAACTCTACAAAATGGTGCAGTGGCGAGCTATTTCTGATGGAGGAGATGAAATAATAACGGTTGATTTAATTCATCAAGTGGCACAGGAAGGATTATATCTGGTGAAACCGATGTTGGATGCTATGCGTTCGGGAAATCTGGTACAAATGAAGAAGTACAAAGATATTGCTCCTGTGGATATTTCTGAGTATCGAGAGAAGTGTTTGAATAGTATCAATTTTGAGGAGTTAGCGGAGTTAAGACGCATTAGACGTAATAATAAAGAGTCGGCAACTATGTCTCCTTTGCTGAAGCAAGTAATTGTAGAATTATTAGAGTTAGAGGTTGAACCTGGTGTCGCGAAACGGTTAGGAGAAAGGATGATTAATGAACATCCTGAAGAGACGGATATTGCTAAGTTAGTTAATGAAGCGTATAAGATAGCGTTAGAAGGGGAACCATTTAAAGAAAGTAAACCGAGGAAACCTAAGTCAAGAGGTAAATTAAACCCTAATTACGTTGAAAATGATATGAGGAAGATTTTAGAGGAAGCTAAAAGTAATCAAATTCCTGTTTATGAACCGTTAGTGGAAGCAAATATTATTAAAGACAATCCTGAAGTCGATTTTTTTTTAATTTAGTCAATCAATGCTATCTTTTTTTCCAATTCCTTACCCTGATGAATTATTGTACAGTGTGATGTGTCGTTATCATCTCAGGAGTGGAAATCGTAGTTTTCGACAGACACAGGTTGATTTATTGAATAGGGGAGGAGTTAAGCAATATTATTTAGGATTACCGAATAATTTGGCTACTTTAGTTCATCAGTTACCTTTTGGTTCAAGTTTGACTCTGAATCAGTTGTTGGAAAAACATACTCTATTTCTATATTATCGGACGTTTTTGACTAATCGTGAAGTGAAACGGTTACGGGAGTTGATGGAGGGTAAGGAGAGTAAGTCTATTGCACAGGTGGCGAAAATTCCTAAGTTAAAGCTGTATTATCCTGAATATTTGCGATTTTGTCCCCAATGTTTAGTGGAAGATTTACAGCAGTATGGGGAGACATATTGGCATCGTTTACATCAAGTTCCTGGGGTGAGGGTGTGTTTGATTCATGGGGTAGGATTGGTAAATAGTAAGGTATTGGTGAAGGAAATGGGGAAAAGTTTTGTTGCTGCTGATGAGGAGAGTTGTGTGGGAGAAGGGATGACTTATGATGAGGGGGTTTTGCAAGGGTTATGGGAGTTTGGGAAAGTGATTGAGGCAAAGATGAGGGAGAATGGTGGTTTTCGGGGGTTGAAATGTTTGAGGGATGAGTATATGAGTTGGGGGTGGTTGGAAGAGAGGAGGTTAGAGGAGAGGATGTTGGAAAGTTATGGGGAAGGGGTGTTGAGGGAGGTTCATCCTGAGATGATGGATAATTTGGGGGAGTATGTGTTGGGGTGTTTGTTGGGGTGCGATGTTTTATTGGAAGTGGATAGGGTTGTTCATTGGTTGGTTGGGGGATTATAGTTTGGATGCCGATAGATCAAAACAAATGACAGAGTTGGATGACATACAAGTTCTGAGCTAAGGATGCCTCGAATTATTAGCATTATTAATCCGGTTAGTAAGCCCCAGATTATTGTTTTTAGGGCAAGGTTAGCCCAGGTATTTGATAGGAGTTGTGAATAATAATGGTTAAATTTTTTCAATTTTTCCACCCCCAACGATCTATAAGAAAACTTGCTAGCGCCATAGATGCATACCCAAAGCAAAAGTAAATAAAACCAGAAGCTATCAATTTAGAACCAGCAAATATACCTATTAACATATAAAAAAGCCCATAGCCCAAACCTAATAAAGCCCCCCACCCAAGCATCCACATTGATAAAGCTCTACAAAAATTCCAGCGATTAAAAATTACACCAAGTAGTAGAGAGCATACAAACGCTATTCCTACAAAGGGAAGCAGAGCTAAAGCACTGCGAGCTAAAAACATCGCAATAATCCCTGTAAATGAAGACACTAAAACTAAAAATCTGAGTGACCACGGGAACACAAATCCAGAAACACCTACAAAGAAACTAAGCAAGGGGCTAGATGATGATTTTATTGAAGTTTTTGGTTGTCTTTTTTTTGAAGTGGACGGGTAATTATAAAAAGTTGATGAAGGTTTAGGTCTAGATAATCCTTTCAGTTCATCTAGAGAGTTTTGATACCACTCTTGATTTGCTTGTTGCTTGTATAATTCGGCAGCCTTTTCAAAGTCTGATATGGCTTTTTCAATATTTCTGTTAGCCTTGTAAGTTAGACCTCTGTTATAGTAAACACTAGCATCTTTTGGATTGAGTTGAATAGCTTGGTTACAGTCAGCGAGCGCCTTTTCATACTTTCCCTGCTCATAATAAATAACACCCCTGTTGCAGTAAGCTTCAAAATATTGGGGATTGAGTTGAATAGCTTGGTTATATTCAGCGAGCGCCTTTTCATATTTTCCCTGCTCATAATAAACAATACCCCTGTTGTTGTAAGCTTCAGCAAGTTTTGGATTGAGTTTACTAATGGCTTGGTTATCATCAGCAAACGTCTTTTTGTATTTTCTCTGGTCATCGTATGGAGATGTTTTTGTGGGGTCGTAAAACTTATAACCTGACATTGGTGGAAAGGCATCAAATTTTTTATATGCTCTTTCACACCAAAGACAGTTTTGCAAATGCTGTTGATAATAGTGCCGTTCATTATTAGAACATCGTTTAAAAGATTGTTTTGCTTCCTGGAGAGCTACAACCCAATCTTCTGCACTAGGTCTTTCTTGAGGATTTCTGTATCCATAATTGATAAACAACTTCATTAAATGTCTAACTTCAGGATGTAAAGCCTCAAAAGGGAGTGCGAACCGAGAATGTTGATAAACCTTCTGTTTTTGTCCGTTTATTTCTGGAAAAGGGTCCATTCCTCCCATTAACAATTTATAAATTAGCACTCCTAAACCATACAAATCATGTTCTGGTTTTCTAACTGTTTGATAACTGTTTAGTTCTGGTGGTTTGTATCCTGGTGTTCCTACTGTACATTTGTAATATTTATCTTCTTTCCTATCATAAATTTGAAAAGAATCTATATCTATACATACTACTTCTGCATACTTAGTAACCAAAAAATTAGATTCATTTACATCTCCAATAACAATATTGTGCTTATGTAATTCCTGGAAAACTTTAGCTAAATTAAAAGCAATTTCATATAAATCATAATAGTTAAAGTGTTGAAATTTTTGCTCGCGTTCTTCCTGATTATAAGCATTGAAAATTTTCTCAGCATCTTTAACTTCTGGCATCAGAAAGCCGATTAAATTTTCTTTTTGAGGACTGCCATACACTAAATCAACACACCAAGCTATTTGGAAAGAATTTGTTTTTGGAATTGTAAGCTTTTCAGCAATCTCAAGTAGTATAGGAAGTTTTTCTTTATGCTCTGGTTTGAGCTGGTCTTTGTGATAGATTTTAGCCACCAATGAACTATCCGACAGCATCTCATAGATTTTTCCTTCACCACCTTGTTTAACCTCACCTTGTTTATCCACCAATGGCTTGATTTTAATTGGAGTAAAATTATTAAATTCTTTAAGTATATAAACTTCTTTGTATGTTGAATTACCTTCTGAAGACATAGCAAAAATAACCCTTTTATTTAACATCAAAAAATAAATGAGGATAATAAATTTTGATTATCCTCTGTAAATATCACCAATTAAAACGGAGTTAATTTTTTTCACTTAAACTTCTAGCCATTCAGGAGGAGGTAGTTTTGCTTTCTCATCAGTCTTTGAGTGTGATACTGATTGCATACTTGCTGATAACCACTGAAACAGTTCGCGAAAATCTATTCCTTTCAGCTTTAGAGGTGGTCGTTTAACAATTCGTTTTAGTTCTGCCATATCTACATCATCAACACCTACCGCAAAAAATGCAACCGCTCCTTCATCTTCCATTTTCTTAATTCTTTGAGATGCTCCTTCAACTACTTCATCATCTTCTCCTTGTGGCTTTCCATCTGTAATCATAAATACCCAAGGTCGATAGTACCCAGTGTTGTGTTTTTTGTAGGTATTCTTTCTCTCATTAACCATGTCTAAAGCCTTGTTAATGGCAGTACCCATAGGAGTTAGGCCATTTGTTTCTAAAGTAGGTGGCTCAAATTTATTAACTGTTACAAAATCTTGAACTATCTTAACTTCTTGCCCAAAAGAAACGATCGCGACTTCTACTCTAAGTTTTGCTAAACCATCTTTTTCTAACTCATCTTTTAAGGTTTTGATTCCTTCATTCAAGTTCTTGATTTTTTCACCAGACATACTTTTTGAAACATCAAGTAAAAGAACCAACGGACATCGAGGTTCAGGATTTTTTGCAAATTCTACTTCTTCTTCAAGTGTCATAGCTGTTTTACTCCTTGGTTTTACAATATTAGTTGAAGTTTGAGAATTGGGATTATTGACAGTCGTTGAAATTTGAGCTGTCGGTTGAGGATTTTTCCCCTGATTCTGGGGTGTCAAATTAGCTGATGTTTGAGAATTAACAGCAGCATTGGTTTGTGATGGAGGTAGAAGAGGTTGCGATTGGGGATTAGAACTAGAGATTTGAGGGAACCCTCCACCAGGAAGAGAATTATTAGTAGAAGTTTGTGTACCACCACTGTTAGTTGTAGCAGGACTTCCGATAATTCCTGCTAAAAAATTGCCAACTTTGCTCAAAATACCCTGATTTTCAGAAGGAAGCTTGAGAAACTGAAGCTCTTGTTCTGTTGCCAAACCACTATAGTTTAGAGAATCATTAATTCTCATATTAGGGTTGGGTGGCCTTTCTCCAGGGCCAATGATATGTTGATTGCTCATAGCTTTTCCTCAAGTAATTGATATTTAAGAACTAGCAGTTTAATCACCACCACCGTCGCCACCATCTCCAGCGTCTCCAATATCACCTAGATCGGCAAGTGGTTCGTACTCATATATTTCGTGTTTAAATTCATCGTCTTGTCTGATTTCATCCCAGATATTTCCATGATTATCAACTGGATAAGACATATTATGATTCAATTCATCGTTTTGTCCGATTTCATCCCAGATATCTCCATTATTGTCAACTGGGTAACATATATCGTTGTAAAAATCTTGGTTATAATGCTCTATCCCTCCATTAGCTTCTTTAATAGAATCACCTAATTCTCTGGGTGTACTTATGACAATTCCATCATGATCAAGTTTTTCATTCGTAACTTTTTCCCAAGTTTCACTCGCAAAATGTGAACAAGGGGTTAAGTAGCCCCAACCATCTTCACCCTCCTGTGCATACTCCTCAACAATTTCTTGAAGTTGATTAGCTTGTTCCTCTGTTATATAGATAGAACGTGAAGAATTCGAGCTTCTCTTCTCTTCGGCATTAACATACAACCCGCTACCTTCGGTACTGCTCCTTTCCGCATCAAAAGATGGTGGTTCAAAGTTCCATGTACCATAAGTATCATTCTTAACTATTTCACTGTTATGATTAATTTCCTCTAGTTCTAGCCAAGCATGACCCAAACCTGTCTCAGAATAGTCCCTAATATCTGTACTTGATGAACTTTCATCATTAGAATAATCAACGTGAATAGACAGCTTATATTTATTATCCATTGCAAGATTTAATAAGTTGATTTAGCAAAGTAATATTTATCTAAATACCTTAGCAAATTTCTCCTTGAATAACGACAAAATTAATTCTAGCTCCAACTTCTAGTTTAAGAAATCCAGAAACAGGAACAGAATTTTGTTGACCTCCTAGATAAACTACTATCCATGATTGATTAGATAGATTCGTTAATACCAAATCATTAGCATTATTTGGATTGCAACTTACTCCAGCAACAATATTGTTGCCTAAATGGCTCTTTAGTCCTGAAATATCCTGCTCTAATAATTTCGTTCCATAATTTAAACGTATTACTTTTCCTCCTATTTTTAGTAAAAACTGATGATTTGGTACAGGGTTTGTAGTTTCTCGCTGAAGGTCTACCAAAAACGGTTTAGCAGAAGCATCACGAACTTGGACAACCGCACAATAAGTTTCAATTGGGGGATACATTATTTCTCGTGTTCCCAATACTGGTACAACTTTAGTGGAGGTTGTTCTTTGTTCGCGATCGTCCTGCCAATCTTGATTAATAATCTTATAAATTAAATCTGTTTCAGTTTTGCTTACGTTTGTTATAGTTTCTGTACGCTGACCAAGTCTTTTAGAAAAATATTCTGCTGTGCTTGCAGTACATTTTTTGAGGGTAATAAAAGTATCACAATTATCGAATATATTTTCAAACTCCCGTTCATTACCAAACTGATTAACATTTTGTGCAGCCAAACAAATACCCACATCTGCTGAACGAACCATAGATAAAACCTCTTCAAAATTAATGCGGTCTTTCAGACGGGAGGACTCATCAATCATAAAATACCAAGACCTGCGTCTTGGTTCGCTCCCCTCAAATCTACGATAGGCACAATTGAACATTAAATTTAGTATGAGACTAGACAATGTAGCAGACTGCTGTCCTGATGCTAAGGATGCACCAATGACCAGTAGAGTGGGATGTTCATCAATATTTCTCAAACTGAATTGACTGTTATTACATACATAAGCTACAGAACGACTTGTCTTAAAAAAATCTAAATCAGTGCGTAAAGTTTGAGTTACAAGAGCATACTTACCCTCTGTGTTCTTATAATCCAGTAAGTCTTTTAGTTCACCAAGGTACTTATTCCTTAAGAAAGGATAACGATTAAAAATCTTGTCAATTATTCCATCGCGATCGGCAATTAAATTGTATATATTACTCGGTGTAGGACTGGGATTACCAATAAACTGAAGTTCTTTAGCAATTTTAATAAACGCTCTTAGCCATTTACAATCCCGGAGATAAAAAAGATACTGGTCGCTTCCTGCTTTGGGTTTATCTCTCAACAGACTATTAACAGCAGCTTCAACATCGCGGTCATCATTAATATCTATTTCATCCAACCAATTCCATTTATGGGAACAAGCGGGGTCTCCAGGATTCCAATACCAAAGACGACAACCTAGATTTTGGACACTATTGCCTAAGCGAGTAATTAAATCTCCCTTAACATCTATGGTAATTACACTTGCTCCCTGCTGCAAAAGTTCTAAAGTCCAAGGTATGATAATACTTTCAGTTTTACCCGAACCTGATGGGGCAATTACAGCACAATGTTTTTTTAAGCTGTTGAGAGGTAAATAAAGTTGGCCACCTCGCCTGCTTCTTGGATCAAGATAATGGCCTAGACTGACTACCTTATCATCATCATTAATAGACATAGTTTTCTCCTTGCTAGTTTGAGCGATCGCTCCCTAACAAAAATGATATAGTGAAAAAAACATTCCCCACAAAAATTCGGGGAATCTAACATTAAGGAGGAATGTAGCTGTTACTTAACCACACCAGCACCAACCCTTCCCAAGACCAACCTAAAAAAAATCCGTTAAAAAACCCTTGAAATTTCAACTCTAATACTAAATTTTAACCTTAAGAGTGCATCTAACTTTCTCATGCTAACAAGCAATTCTCCCCTTCCCAACCCCTATGTAGACCTAAAGTTCCCCATTTATGGTAACACCATTCCTTTTAATCATGGATATACTCTATATGCAGCTATTTGTCACCAATTTCCCGTTATTCATAACCTAGACACCCTCAGTATTCATCCCATTACAGGTAAACCCGAATTTCCTCACCTTCTCCATCTCACCCAAGACTCTTACCTATGTCTGCGTCTTCCCATTAATCAAGCTCCTCTCATCTACCGACTTGCAGGTAAAACCTTTAACCTTAATCAACACAAAATCCGTCTTGGTTTACCAGAATCCCAATTTCTTACCCCACATCCTCACCTACATTCCCACCTCGTTGTGATACGAGGTTTTGACAACCCCCAACCCTTTCTAGAAGCAGGACAACGGCAACTTAACCAGCGAAACATTACCGCAACTCTTCACCTCATTACTAGATCCAAAGGTGAACCGATTCGTCGTACTCTTAACATAAAGGGGAAAACCTTAGTCGGTTACGGAGTCAAAATCAGCGGTCTCAATGAAGAAGACTCAATTTCTCTACAAGAAAAAGGAATCGGAGGAAAACAAAAAATGGGATGTGGTGTATTTAAGTAATTCGACAAAATTAATTACACAAAGTTAAATCTTCAAGGCTGATACAACCCTGATATCTGTCCAATTATTTACCCCATTCTATCCTAGACAAAACCTGCAATGAGCGCCACATCCCCGAAACCAAAAATTTATCTTCATCTCGACGCACCTGACATCACAAACATCCATCGTGCAGCATTATTAGGACTTTGGATGACCCTAAAACAGCTAGAAAAACTATTCCCTAAACCATCTCAGCGTGTAGGTAAATTATCATGGAAATTGACTCCATATAGTGTTAGTTTGAACTGGAAAGGACAAGACGAAAAAGTATTAGATTGGTTACTCAAACAAGCATTTCAAGTAGATAACAGAGGACTAATTTCATTAGCAGGATTAAATCCTCAATCTATGCCATTAATCAATAAAACTCATATACATCAAGCACTTACTTCTACATTATTACAACACAACCAATTTGTTACCACAATCGCTGACAAATACAAAGCATCAGGAACTAAATTACTGAAAACTGCACCTCATTTATTACTTTATTTATTAATAAAATTAGTAATTCCTGAGCAATTTTATCTATTACTGAAAGGTAAACCCAATCCTCAAACCTCAATAAATTTTCAAGTTTATGATGTGAAAATTCGTCTTTATTATAAACAGTTAAAATCTTATATTCATCAAAACTTTAGTCATAAATTATGTCACCCCAAAACCCATAAATTAATAGAAGGTCATATTCCTATCGTTAGTTGGTTATATCCTGGGGCAATCGTTCGACATGAGAAAATTAAAAGAAACAATCAATGTCAAGAACTCACAAAATATGCTTTTGTTCTTCTGTTTTTACCCGTTGCTTGTCACTATTTAATTTTATCAAAATTTATAACTGAACAAATTCAATCTCAAACACATCCTATCAAATATTTACTTGTTATACCCGACCCCATTAACCTAGAAGAATTTGCTCAAATACGCTGGCGTTTAAATAATACAAAATATGAAAGTTTATACGTTTCGAGTTTAGGAGAAGCTGCATTTAGTTATTATGCAAAAGAAATTACTAATAGCTTTTCTCCTCAAAGATGTCAAGTCATACTTTACGGAAAACTGCTCAAAGATTCCTGGTTAAGAAGTCCTACTGATTGTCAAGACTTCAAAATTACTAGGAGAAATATTCAAGATTATCAACTTGCTTACCGAAATTTTCAACCAAATAGACTTTTGCCAACCCCAAATGGTTTCTTAGTTAGAATTAATTTAATTAGAGGTTTTATTCTGAATGATTTAATCAACAAAAAGCAGATTTGGAGTGATTTATGGTTAACATTAAAACAAAAAGACAAATATGGAGAAATTAGAGAGCAACTCAACTATAATCAAAAAGGGTTATTCATTATGATTAAAAATAGTGATGATATTACCAAAGCTCATAATGCCTTTATTGACGTTATTCATCAAGCATTAAAAATCATTTATGCTCAAATTTATCAAGATAATCCAGAAGCAGCATCAAAAAGAATTGA
>JBFRWG010000130.1:0-12526 GCA_051439445.1 Crocosphaera sp. | reverse complement strand
CGATTAATAATTGTTTTAAATAGGAACAAATTCCCAGTTGAATAATGCGATCTAAATTAATATTATTGGCTTCTAATGCTGCTCTATCATCCACTTTTATTCCTGGTAAATATTCCAAAGTTAATACTTTTTTGGTGCTATATTTCCAGTAAATTCTAGGGACACGAATTTGAGAAGAACCTCGAAAATTACTGCGAAATCTTTCTGCGTTTTTTCCTTCATGAATATAATCAATTTCTTGAAATAGGAGTTCAAAAAACTCCTCATAAATCGCTTCTAAATTGTACTTTTGAAAAGATTTAAAATATCGAGTTAAGATACGAATCAAACGATGAACCACTTCAAAATCTAAATTAAAAATTTTTTCTAATCCCGGTCTTTGTACTTTAACAACAACTTCTTTCCCTGTATATAATTTTGCACGGTGAACTTGTCCTAAACTAGCTGAAGCTAAAGGTTCAATTTCAAACTGGTCAAATAAATCATAAATCGGTTGTCCTAACTCTGCTTCAATAGAGGCGATCGCTTCGTCGGTACTAAAAGGAGGGACATTATCTTGCAGTTGACTTAATTCTTGGATATACTCTAAAGGAATTAAATCAGCACGAGTGGATAAAGATTGGCCAATTTTAATAAAAGTTGGTCCCAGTTGTAGTAAATTTTTAACTAACCATTTTGCTCTTTTTTGTCTTTGTTTTTCCGTATTTTTTCTGAGAAATTTATCCCATAAGAGAAATAGTAAAAATTGAAAAGTAAATAAGGAAACTTCCCATTGACGACCAATAGCAGAATATTGAGAATGTTGCCATCGCAGTGACTTAGAAGAAACCGGTTTCGTCAGCATACAACCATTAAATTAGCATGAGGATAAAGATTGAGGAAGAACCAATCTAAATACAATTTTACAATGTTTAGGGTTCTCTGTGTTAAGACAATCAACGGTAATTTTGCCTTGAAGGAGTTTGACTAAATCTTTAACAATATTAAGTCCTACTCCAATACCAGGAATGGCAGTATCAATAACAATCTGTTCTCGATAAAAAGGTTCAAAAAAGTCATTGATATTGTCTTTTAAAACACAGTCACTAACATTGGAGACAATTATTACAATTTGTGAGTGATTCGTATTATTTTCCCGAATAACTTCCAGGGTGACAGTGGAATTAGCAACAGAAAATTTACCTGCATTTGTTAAGAGTTCTCCGAAAATATTGTTTAAATGCTGCACATCTGTCTTAATCAATTCTTGATCACTAATTTCATAATTAGTCTTTAAATTGAGAGATTTTTTCTTGTTTTTTTGCCATTTATTTTGATAATTATTGACAATATTATCAATAAATTCTTTTACGTTAATCGAAGTTGGATTAGGAGCAATTTCAGGAGATTTTAAATGTTTAAGTTGTAAAATTTTCTCATTAATATTATTTAGTTGATGCCAAGATTTCTCTAGCATTTCTAATCGCTTTATAAAGTCTTCTGGCGATAATTCTTTTGTTTTAAGAACAGTAATTCCCATTTTCATAATTGCTAAAGGATTACGAGTTTGATCACTCATGATGGTGATCATGTTATAGATAAGTTTTCTGTTCCATTCTAATTGTCTTTCTAATTGTTTTCTGCTACTTTCCCACCAGATTCTAAAAAGGGGATTTTCTTCTGGAAGTTGATGTATATTACTAAAAGAGAAAACATTATCTTTATTGTCGTTTTTATTCTTATTATCAATGGTATCTAATTGATAGAGATGGCAAGCAAGAGCAACAATATCAGCAACTTCTTTTAATTGTTTTTTGTTTCGTTGACTCCACTGACAAGTCTGATGTTTTCCTAAGACAATTATTCCATTAGTTTTTCCTTTAAAATTAGTGGCAATTCCCAGTAAAGCTTGGATATTAAGACCTTCAAAATAAGGTGATAATCCTTGATTTTTTTTGTTATTCAAATCACTAATAGATTTAACTTTACCATCATTTTTGAGACTCTGAACCCAAGAACTTTGTAGGAAACCAGATATTTTACTTTGAGAAATACTAATAGGGTTATCAGGAAAATCTTGAAAATAATAAAAGTATTTTATATTATTAAAATTCGTAACAATTAAGCAAAAGTCAACTTCAAAATACTCCGTCATTATGATACTAATTTTTTGCAAATTTGTATCATAATCTGATGTATTAATAATTTCTTTAAACAAGGATTTTTCGATAGGATCAATTGGGGTTAGGTTTAACATCATACTAACAGCATTTTATTGATGACAAATTTAACAATTCTCTTAAACTCTAGAAGACTTTTAGAGAATTAATCATCTTATGAACCAAAAACTATTTGAATGGTTCCAACCTATATCTTAACCGAGAAAAAACACGATTAACGGAAAACCGTAGAAGTTACCGACATATACTTAATCATTAACAACTATCCAATCCTTTTCAAGGGTAGATCCACTGAGAAAAATGCAAAGAAATATAACAATGAAGTTTTAAGACCTATAATCCTAAATCAACTGCAATACGATGACTACAAGCAAACCCAGAAAAAGCCACAGCATTTAGTCCTTGTCCCGGAAAGGTACTATCTCCTACACAGTATAATCCAGGGATGACAGTGCGATTAAAAGGCATTCCTAACAACCCTGGTAACTTTCGACTAGGAATCGGCCCATAGGTCCCTTGATCTCTTCCTAAAAAGCGTCTGTGTGTCCGAGGGGTTCCCACTTCTTGATAGTCTAACCCCTCTATTAACCCTGGAAAAATCTTTTCTAACCGTTCTATTAAACGAGTCGCTGCTGCTTCTTTTTTGTGTTTATAATCTTGAGAAGAAAGTCCTTGCCATTCTTTCATATAACTAGGGGTAAAGGTATGAATAATATGATGATCGGGTGGGGCTAAACTCGGATCGAGTAAGGTAGGAATTGAGACAAAAATAGTGCCTTGTTCATCTTCCATGGTTTCCCATTGTTCTAAGAGGATATGATGACATTCTGTTCCTAGGGGCAAAACTTCAGATTTAACCCCTAAATGAAGACTTAAAAAACTGGGAGATTGTTGATAACGTTGTTGCCATTTTTCTTCTTTTTTAGGCAGTTCATTTTCCGGCAATAATTTTTCAAAGGTATCCCACCGAGTAGCGTTAGAAACAATACGTTTTGCTTTATATTCTTTTCCATTAGATAATCTTACTCCAACCGCTCTACCTTTTTCCATTATAATCTTAGTAACGTTGGCTTTATATTGAATTTCTCCTCCTACTTGTTTTAATCCTTCTACTAATTTTTCAGCAATGGTTCCTACCCCTCCTTTGGGATAATTTATGCCTCCATAATGTCTATCTGAAAATACCATCCCTGCATTGATCATTGGGGTTTTATCCGCAGGAACTACTGACCAACAATAACACTCCATATCAATAAACTTTAAAAGTTGAGGATCGTTGATATAACGACGGGCAATATCTCCTGCATTTTGAGGTAAATATTTCACCAAACCTAAACAGGCAAAGGGATGCTGGAAAAACACTCTCATCAAGTATCTCGGTTCTTCTAAGGAAAGTAATTCCATCGCATTGAGACAGTTAAAAACTTTCCAGCATTCATCATAAAAACGACGAATCCCTACTTTTTCATGAGGAAATTTAACGGTTAATTCCTCAACAAATTTATCATAATTTTTATGTACTTTTAGTTCTAAATTGTTGGGTAAATGGTAATGTATTTGTACAGGATCGGGGATGGTTTCTAGGGTCATATTAACCGCATCTAAAGCACGGGTTAAAAGGTTGGTTGTGCCTTCTGTTCCAAACCCAAAAATCATCGATGCACCCACATCAAAGCGATACCCTTCCCGTTCAAAATAACCCGCACTTCCTCCAGGAATTAAATACTTTTCTAATACTAAGACCTTAGCCCCTTTTGCAGCGAGTTGGGTGGCCGTCACTAACCCTCCCATTCCTGAACCAATGATGATGACATCGTAGTTTTGTGTTGCGATCGCTGTTCCTGTTCCCGTCATGTTTAATTATTGTTTCTTAACATTTCTAGTTTAGCTTTTCTGGGTGACTCCGAGGAAGTACATAGATGACACCAGAGACTAAGGTTAGGGCCACAGATAACCAAAAGAGGATGAGAGATATAGTGATCCAAGGTTGAGGAAGGGGAGCAATCAAGAGTGCGATCGCCGTTATTTGGGTAACGGTTTTTAATTTTCCCCAAAGATTTGCCCCTTGGATGGTGGTATTTCCGGTTAGATTGGGATTAATGCGCCAACCTGCGATCGCGATTTCTCGTCCGAGGATTAAGAAGACTCCCCAAGCAGGAACTTGTTGGAGATCAATTAAACTTAATAGGGGTGCCAGGACTAATAATTTATCCACCAAGGGGTCGAGAAATTTGCCCAATTCCGTCACTTGATCTAACTTTCTAGCTAAATAACCATCTACCCAGTCTGTCGAAGCTGCAATGAGGAAAATCCCCAGGCAGATCCAACGATGGAAAGGGTTAGGGGTATGGAGGAAATAGAAGAGAAAAGGGAGTGGGATTAAACGAGAAATCGTCACCCAATTTGGTAAATTCATAAATATCTGCGTAGAAGTTCCGGGAGTTGATCAGGTTTAGAGAAAAAGTAACCCTGTCCCGATTGACACCCTAGGGTTTGGAGTTGTTCAAGTTGCTGTTGAGTTTCAATCCCTTCAGCGACGATGGTGAAATCTAAAGCGCAAGCTAAAGCAATAATAGCAGCAAGAATACTCCGTTGACGATCGCCTTGTTTCAGGGTTTCCACGAATGAGCGATCGATCTTAATGACATTGAGGGGAAATTGATGTAAATATCTTAGAGAAGAGAATCCAGTACCAAAATCATCTAAACTAATTTGCACACCCAGGTCTTGTATTTTTTGTAAAATGTGGACAGCGATGGTGGTATTGTGGATGAGACTGGTTTCAGTAATTTCCAACTTCAGACAATGGGGAGGAATTTGCGTTTCTTCTAGGGTTTGCTCAAGAATAGTCAGTAGAGAAGAATCCTGTAACTGTCGACCAGAGATATTGATACTGAAATATAATTGTTCAAAGTGAGGATAAACCTGACACCAATGTTGAAACTGAAGACAAGTTTCACGTAAAACCCATGCTCCGATGACATTAATCTCTCCCATCTCTTCTGCAAGGGGAATAAATTCAGACGCAGGAATGAGTCCTTTTTCCTGATGATTCCAACGTAAGAGAATTTCAAATCCCTCTAATTTCAAGTTGTCTTGGAGGTTAAGAATAGGTTGATAGTAAAGATAGAGTTCTTGGTTAGCGATCGCATGACGTAAAGCATTTTCTAACTCGACTCTGCGGAGGGTTTGGTAATACATGGTGCGATCATAGACTTTATAACAACCTTTCCCCTTTGCTTTCGCTTGGTACATAGCAATATCTGCATTACGCACAATCTCATTAATGTCTTGGTAGTCTTCTGTGTCTAAGAAAATGCCAATACTCGCACTGGTGAAGATGTTGTCTTCTCCTATTTTAATAGAAGATTTCAGTTTCCCTTGGATGCGTTCAACTATCTTAAAAACATCTTCTGGATCATAAACCTCTTCTAAGAGGATCATAAACTCATCTCCCCCTAATCGAGCAACACAATCAACGTCTCGCACTGACGTTCTCAGAATTTGAGCGACTTCAATCAAAAACTGATCACCGATAAAATGGCCGAGGGTATCATTAATATGTTTAAAATCATCTAAATCGATAAATAATACAGCCAAGTGTTGGTTGGGGTGGCGTTTTTCTTGTTTAATCGCTAATTGTAACCGCTCCATAAAATACATTCGATTGGCCAATCCTGTTAGAGAATCATGGAGGGTTTGGTGAACTAAACGATCTTCAGATGCTTTGCGTTGAGTAATATTGCGGCCTGCACCATAGATTAAATTTTCTTGGGGAAAGGGAACTGCATTCCAAGCGATCCAGAGGTACGATCCATCTAGACAACGACACCGTATTTCTAAAATATCGATATCTTTTCCCTGATTGAGACGTTCAAACGCATCTTCAAGAGTGGATTGATCATTGGGGTGAATAATCTGCAATAAAGATTGGTTTAATAGGTTTTGCTGAGAATATCCTAGTAAGTTACTCCAAGCAGGATTGATGCGCTTCAACTTCCCTTGGTAATTAGCAATGAAGAGAAGATCCAAAGAAAGATTAAAGAAACGATCCCGTTCTAATTCTGCTTGTTTGCGTCGAGTAATATCAGTATGGATACCAATCATCCGTAAGGGTTGACCCTCTGCTTTCCATTCAATCACCTTACCCCGATCCAGAATCCATTTATAGCTACCATCTTTGCAACGAAGACGATGCTCATTCTCATAAATCAATATTTCACCCTTAAAATACTTGTTTACATCCTCAAAGACGTTATCTATATCCTCAGGATGGATGCGACTCTCCCATTCTTCTAAATGATTAGGCATTTCCTGGTCAGTGTAACCTAACATGGCTTTTAGTTGTACAGAAAAGAAAACCTCATTGGTGTCAATATTCCAATCCCAGATTCCATCTCCTGCACCTTCTAAAGCAAACTGCCAACGTGCCTCACTTTCTCTTAACGCTTCTTGTGTCAGTTTCCGTTTAGTAATATCTTCAGCAATTCCTGCGATGCGATAAACCTTACCATTCCCATTGTAAACAGGAAAACCTCGATCATGAATCCAGCGAATACTACCATCAGGACGAACAACCCGATATTCTTCATTAAAGGAACCCTCAATAGCATTTTGCTTAAATGAGGTTTCAACCCTTTGACGATCATCTGGGTGAATTGCTTCAATCCATAGCCACGGGTTATGGTAAAGTGACTCACAAGTGTGTCCCCAAATTGTCTCAAACGCAGGACTCACATAATCCATGTTGGTTACCGTCCTCAACTGAGTCTCATAATTCGTCAGCCAAAACACTTCTTGAATATGTTCTGATAGCTGACGAAATTTGGTTTCACTCTCCCGTAAACTTTTCTCAATCTTCTTCCGTTCTAAGATTTCTTCCTTTAAGGTTTGGTTTGCTAAAGCTAATTCAGCAGTTCTTTGTTCTACCCGTTGTTCTAATTGCTCATTGAGTTTCTGAATCTCCTTGAGAGAAAAACGCCAAGCGAGTTGAGCTTGAATACGAGCCAAAACTTCAGGAATATGAAGGGGTTTAGTGAGATAATCAACTCCACCCACTGCAAATGCTTCGACTTTATCAATGGTTTCTTGCAATGCACTGATAAAAATAACAGGAATCTCTTGAGTAATGGGATCTTCTTTAAGTTGTTTACAAACTTCATAACCGGATAAATCCGGCATTCTAATATCTAGTATAATCAAATCTGGTTGAGCTTCTTTTGCTGATGCTAAAGCTAAGGTTCCATTGGTGACACTACGAACATCATATCCATGACTCGACAAAGCTTGGGAGAGCATTCTGAGAGACTCTATCGTGTCATCGGCAATTAAAATTTCAGGAACTTTATCATAGAATAAGTCGGGGGTCATGATTGCCTATTAATCAAGTCAACAAGGGTTATAATGTCCGAAAATTGATAGTTATCAACCATTTGCCTTAACTGTGTTGCTAAAAGGGGATCTTGTTGGGCCATTTGTTCAATCAGGGTTAAGATCAACCCTGGTTTAGCAATCACTGCTGCTTTTTTCAGTTGCTCTAACCATTCAGAAGACATAACCCCTAATGATTCTGGGTTCACCGAAGATGGTGTTTCAACCAGAGCTTTTGGTTTGGGCGTATTTTCAGATACAAAGATTATACCCAAATGCTCTGTTAACTTATCAAATATTAAATCTTCTTTGACAGGTTTTCTGATAAAGTCGTCACATCCTTGAGAGAGGATGGTTTTGCGCTCTTGTTCAAAGGCACTAGCAGTCAGCGAAATAATGACCGTTGCTTGTCCTTGGGGATCTGCTTTAATCTTGCGGGTGGCCTCATAACCATCCATGACCGGCATTCTCATGTCCATCCAAATCAGATGGGGTTGCCATTGTTGCCAAATATTCACTGCTTCGAGTCCATTACTGGCCTCACGCACCTCGAAACCAAAAGGAGTTAAGAGATTGACCAAAAATTGACGATTCAGGGGGCGATCGTCCGTTACTAGAATGCGATAGCTGGGTTGTCCAGGTGCTAAAGCGATCACCTTTGGCCTCGATTTTTGAATTGGTATGGCTGATTCTTCTGCTAACTCAACTGCTATGTCAAAGGTGAAGGTTGTTCCCCTTCCTAACTGAGACTGTACTTTGAGTTCTCCAGCGAGCAAATGGACAAATTGATGACTAATACTTAACCCTAAACCTGTCCCCTGATGGGATTGACGGCCACTCTCTGTTTGGATAAAGGGTTCAAAGATGGTTTTTAGCTCTTCCTCCCCGACCCCACAACCGCTATCTTCTACGGAGAAGCACAGCAAAAAGGTGCTGAGGTCCGAGTTGAAACGTCTCACTTCTGATTTAACAGTAACGGTTCCTTCGTCTGTAAACTTGAGAGCATTACTAATCAGGTTGATGAAAATTTGACGTAATTTTCCTTGGTCGCTTTTAATATATTGGGGTAGCTCCTCATCTCTGATAAACTCAAGCTCTAACTGTTTGGAATGAGCTTGAAATCTAAACATATCTTCGATACTATCGAGCAACAAATAGAGGTCGAAACTGCTGGTATTGAGAGTAATGCGACCGGATTCTATTTTGGACATATCCAAGACATCATTAATCAGTGAGAGAAGTTGTTCCCCACTACGACTAATCAGTTGAAGTTGCTCTTGTTGCGGTGCATTAGGACTGATGTTGCGTTCTAAAAGTTGGGTGAAACCTAAAATTGCATTGAGGGGTGTTCTCAGTTCATGACTCATATTGGCCAGAAATTCACTTTTAGCACGATTAGCAGCATCGGCAGCAGCTTTGGACTTTTGCAGTTGTCTTTGTTCAGCGATGTGCATTCGCCAAAGTACCAGCACCATGAGAATAGCTAGGACCAGCAATGACAACAACCATGATATTCAGAGGCAGCAACTGCATTTCAATATTCCGACGGGGAATGACCAATGCAATGGACCAGTTGGCTTCTTTGAGGGGTAGGTAAGCTACATATTTCCATTGATTATCCAATTTCACTAACTCAATGTTCTTCTTTCCGTCAACCATTTTTTTCCCAACAGCTTTTAAACCTGGGTCATCTGCTTCTAAGAAACTCAGGGCCTGCTTTTCCTGGGTACTCATCAGTTGCTTATTGGGATGGATAATGGCTTGTCCTTTAGAGTTTAAGGCAAAAGCATAGCTCCCCACTCCAAAGTCCAATTTGTTAATCACTTCCTTCAGTCGTGTGATGCGAATAGACGCTCCATTAGCCCCAATAATCTTTCCCTGACCGGTTTGACTGGCCCACGCAGGGGCTACCACAAGAATGATGGGGAAGCCATAGATTCGTGAAATCACGGGATCTGAAGCTACGGTTTCTCCTCTAAAAGCTTGCTGAATATGGGGACGATCAATGACATTTTTATTCGTTTTGCCCTTCCCTGTCGCATAGTAAGAGCCATCCGGTCTGATCATGGTCATGTGATAAAACTTTTTCAAACGCTTCCGTTCCCCTTCTAGATAGGGACCTACCTGCTGCCAATCCATAGTACGAAACGTGGGCGTATTAGTAATGGTTGCTATTTCTGCCTTCCGAACCGCTAACCACGTGTCAATATCATGAACCCCATCCTGCACTTTAATCAACGCACTCTGCTTCAGGTTTTCCAATATTTGGCTATGGGCATAGCGATAACTTAAATAGGCAAACAAACTCACCAGTAAAGTTGAAGCTCCAGCAATTAAACGCCAAACTAAGGGGTGCTGTAGCCTCGATACTAGAACCGCTTTTGGGTTGAAGGATGTTATCTTTACTTGTTTTTTTCCCATTAGACATCTCCAGAAATTCAGGTTTTCTCCCATGATGAACGAAAAAAAAACTCAGCATTACCAACGTGAGTTCGATCGCCACCGAAAAACATAAGTTTTAGAGCCAAATATTGAAGAAGGAGTCAGGAGAGAAAAGAATGGGGATTCTTTCCCCCAATCTTTTTCTAAACAACTTATAGAAGATGGGGTATTAAACCCAATGGGGCAATGAGGGAATCAGGAGAAAAAATTGATTAATATTAATTCTGGCTCCTGACTCCTGACTCCTGACTCCTTGCCCCGAAGGGGCGATAAAGATTTAATGAAACGTTAATTTTCCTCTGCTCCCTCTGCATCCTCTGCCCCTTCTGCTCCGGGGAGTTTTTATTGAACGCCACTGTTTTGCGTCGCTCCCGTGCTACAAAGTCCTGGGGAGAAGACACACAACACGAAAACCAACGCTATCGCGCGCAAGACTGATATCGCGATAGGCAGAACGGCAAAAGCGCGGATCACTGACATAGGAACCGCCTCTTACTATATGGGTTCGTCCATCTGTCAATAGTTGTTTAATATTCTTTATAATATGGTCAGAGTAATCTTTTTGTTGATTGTTTTTATCCCAAACACTGCCATCATTAGGTGCGCCATTATAATCACCATACCAGGGGTCTAAGCACCATTCCCAGACATTACCGTGCATATCACTTAGCCCAAAATCATTAGCTACACCAAAGAAATCGACATCTGTGGTTTCTCTTCGATACACCCCTTTTTCGCTTCTTCCATAAGCCCCATATTGTTTATTAGAGCCATTATAATTTGCTAAGTCAGTTGATATGGTTTCCCCAAAGTGAAAGGGGGTTGTAGTCCCTGCACGACAGGCATATTCCCATTCTGCTTCACTGGGGAGACGATAATTCCGTTTGGTGTGGACTGATAAACGAGCGCAGAATTCTATGGCATCATGCCAACTTATGTTCTCAACAGGCCGCTTATGCCCTTTATCATAAGATGGATCGTCCTCAAGTTCTTTCTCTATCTTTGGCATAGCTGCAACGGCTTTCCATTGTGCTTGAGTAATAGGATAGCGTCCCATAGAAAAAGATTGCACAGTAACTTGATGTTGAGGGGATTCTCTTCTAAACCAATCACGATTATATTCTTGACAGAGTCTTTCAATTTCCTCATCTTCTGTTCCCATCTCAAAGGTACCACTAGGGATATGAATCATCTCTAAGGAGACACCATTACCCAATGCTTCAAAATAGCGTCCAGCTTGTTTTGTTTGATATGTAATAACAAGTCCTGATAAGTCCATCAACTGATAGATTCGTTGCGACTCTTCTGGTGTCACCCTGGTTCGAGAAAGACGAGGATTACGGATTATTAAAAGGTCTTTTAGTAATTGGTCTTGCTTTAATTGTTCTTTGAGTATGGGTTTGTCCAAAAACTTTTTAATAAAACGAAGACGAGCTTTTGGGTGATTTTGTCCATTGTCAATAACTGTTGTATCAAGCCAATAATCAATATCATTAGGAATAACATCTTGTGATTCATCAAAAAGCTCAACAATTTCTATGAGGGCATAAATTCCAGCTTCTTTTCCAGATACCCAGATAATGGATCTATCTTCAAGGGTCATCTCCTTAAAATAACTTTTGATTTTGACTGGCCAAATAACTTCGTCTAAATCTCGAATAGCATCTAACATTCTGTAACGTTTAGGACTACCCTGAAATAACCATTTAATAGTTTTTTCTGTGTTTATAGCGTTCAATTTATATTCAATGGTAGGGACTGAAAAAGAGAAAATTTCTCCATCAGTATTCGGTTTTTCCCCGTCTTCTTCAAAAATAATAGTAGCAACTTCTATAGGAAAATCTTGTAAATTAAAGGACTGCAGACTAGACAGTGAAACCGTCTCCACCACTTCCGTCGTTGTCTGGGTGCGGAGAACATTGGTAACTTCAGCAGCATAAGCGAGCAGTTGAGGATAATTTTTAATTTGGGGTTCTAACTCTTGAACAATATGAGCTAATCGCTTTTGTTGAGCTAAAGTTGTACAATTAGAGAATTGTTGGGTAATTTCTTGAACGGCATTTTCCCTTTCCTCTTCTAGATAGACCATTGCAGCCCATTGTTGTGCTTGTAATTCTTGTTTCCCCATAAAGGGATTATTTTTATCTAAATAACGGACATAATTAATTAAACGACGAGCCACTTGTTGCATACGAGGAAGACCGAACTTTTTCTCTAGTTGCTTTAGTGCATAAGCGCGAATATCAGTCTTGATAACATACAATTCATAGCCAACTGGCCGACATAAATCAGAGAGCAAAAAATCCGCTTCTGCTACCCAAGGTATTTCCCCCGCCAAAAATTGGATGCGTAAATAATTGAGTAATTCAGGAGTCAGAACAAAGGGTTTGTGGACTGCTACAAAAAACTTCACTAAAGTTACCTAATCTTACCTAATCTTACTCATAAAGTGAGCTAGAATGAATTTATGAGTAATTTACTATCCATTTTTGAGTAACCATCCATTAAGTCCGAGAAGTTGTTATTATTAATAAAACGGAAGACTCAAGTTACTC